>JBAUMA010000400.1:0-7964 GCA_049578485.1 Specibacter sp. | reverse complement strand
AGCCCACTGGAGGCGTGGCCAGCATTGGCGGCACGCCGCTGGGTGCGATGGCCACCGACTGGCGTTCCAGGGTTGGCTACGTCCCACAGGAGGTGGCAATCTTCGATGCCACCGTGGCACAAAACGTTGCCCTGACCTGGACGGAGGACTTCGACCGTGACACGGTGAAGAAGTCCCTGGAGAAGGCGCAGATGCTTGACGTGGTGGAGAACCGTGAAGGCGGAATCGACCGCCGGGTCGGTGAGCGCGGGCTGTCCCTGTCCGGCGGCCAGCGACAGCGTCTTGGCATTGCCAGGGCACTATACGCCGATCCGTTGGTCTTGGTCATGGACGAGGCCACCAGCGCACTCGACTCGGCCACGGAAGCGGCCATCAGCCAGTCAATCCAGGACTTGCACGGCAAGGTGACTGTGGTTTTGGTTGCCCACCGGCTCTCCACGATCCGCCATGCGGACACGATCTTTTTCCTGGCAGATGGCGAAGTCCGTGCGAGCGGCACCTTCGACGAGCTCATCGAGGCCGTTCCGGACTTCGCCCACCAGGCCGACTTGGCCGGACTGGTCAACTAGGTGCAGGGCAGCGTCACACGCGCCGGGGAGCTGGTCAGTGTCGTCATCGCGGTGCACACGGCGCAGAGGCCCCTTTCCAGGGCGGTGAGGTCGTGCCTGTCCGAGGCACTGGCCGGCCGTGTCCGTATTGTCGTGGTCTGCCACAATATCCCCAGCGCTTCCGTCAGTGGAGACTTTGCTGATATTCCGGAGTCGACGATCTCCTTTCTGGAACTCAATGACGGATCGTCATCCCCGGCAGGGCCAAAGAACCTGGGATTGGCCGAATGCAGGACACCGTTTGTCCTTGTGCTCGATTCGGACGATTTCCTTGAAGAAGGGGCCCTGGAGCATTGGCTTGAGGTGTTGGAGCGCACAGGTGCCGATGGGGTCATTGCGCCGCTGAAACTGCAAAGCGGCGCCGTCATTCGCACCCCCCGTGCGCGACTGTTCCGGCGGCACACTTTGGATTCGGTCAAGGACCAGCTCGCCTATGCCACAGCTCCGCGGGGAGTCTGGTCGACGCGGTTGCTTGAATCACGTGGGTTCCGCTACACGCCGGGTTTGCGAACTGCCGAGGACCTGGATCCCGGGTTGCGCTTATGGTTCTCGGGGGCACGATTTGAATTTCCTGTCGGTGGGCCCCACTATGTCCTCGGTGAAGACGCCGGTGACCGGGTCACCTCGGCAGTGTTGCCCCTCGCCGAAGAGTTCAGGGCCGTCTTGGCATTGGACGATTCCTGGATCGCAAGCCTGACCCCAAAACAACGCGAGTCGATGGCCATCAAGTTAGTTCGTATCCACTTGTTCGGGGCGTTGACCCGGCGCGGACCCCAATGGGCCTGGCCCGACGACGATCGATCTGCCGTTGTCGCGTTTGTCGACCGTGCGCGGGCGATCTCCCCGAGCTTTGATGTCCCGCTCACGACCGCGGAAGTGCGTCTTCTGACGTCGGTCTCGGATCCGCGTGCGGATGACGAAATCTTCCAGAAGGCCCTCCGGGACTTCTCCACTGCGGGTTATCTGGAAAAACTCCTGAGCCCCAGCCTTGTGCCCAACATCAGGGCGGACAGCGTGCTGCGCCATCAGCTGCGCTTGAAGGCCCACTCCCTGCTGGACCGCTTGCCCGGAATTCGAGTCAAGCACTAGGGCAATGCGCGAATTCCGCCGTCCGTTTCGGTCATTCTCGAAAGTTGTAGCCATGAACTCCAAACCCTCCTTGTTGATAATTTCCTTCTCAAACATTCCTTCCGACCCCCGCGTGCTGAAGGAAGTAGCCCTGTTCAAGGACAAGTACCACGTTGTCACGTGCGGCTTTGGCGGTGCACCCGATGGTGCGGCCGAACACTACGCCCTGCCCGCGGACTCGCGCGGTTGGACCACTGACCGCCTGGGCCTGGCGAGCCGCAGGTTTACGAAAGTCTACGAAGGTCTCCCTGCCGTCCAGGAAGCACGGAAGATTCTGCCGATCGGCACCTTTGACGTGATCTTGGCCAATGACCTGAACACGCTGCCTCTGGCACTTGATCTCAAGCCGCGCCTGGGCGTGCATGCAGACCTCCATGAATTTGCGCCCAAGGAAAAGGACGACGACCTCAAGTGGCGTACCTTCGTGGCGCCCTACATGCGGTGGCTGTGCAAGACGTATCTACCCCATGCCAAGTCGGTGACAACTGTCTCGGCGGGCATCGCCGAGCAGTACACCAAGGACTTCGGGGTTGCCACGGGCGTAGTGACCAATGCTGCCCCGTACCTGGAAGCCAGCCCCCAAGCCGTGGGGGCCACCATCCGCATGATCCACAGCGCAGCGGGGCAGCGCTACCGCAAGCTTGAGAACCTTATTGACGCCATGCGTGATGCCCCGGAGTGGCTGGTCCTTGACATGATTGTCATGCCCAATGAGCCCGACTACGTTGCGGAATTGAAGGAACGGGCCCGCGACATCAAGGGAGTCTCTTTTCGTGAGCCGGTGCCGTATGCCGAACTGGTGGGCGTGCTCCAGACCTACGATGTGTCCCTGGTATTCCTGCCGCCCACCAACTTCAACTTGGCCAATGCGCTGCCGAACAAGTTCTTTGAAGCCGTGCAGGCCCGGCTGGGCGTCATTGTGGGGCCTTCCCCGGCCATGGTCTCGCTCGTCCAGGAGTACGGCTTCGGTACCGTGACAAAGGACTTTTCGGCTGAATCGCTGTCCGCCACGATGCAGTCGATGACGCCGGAAACAGTTGCCGGCTGGAAAGCAGCCGCAGATTCTGCAGCCCATCCGCTGTCCGCCGAGTCCCAGGTGCTTCTCTGGGAAACCCGGATTGCCGAAATCTTTGCAGACGGCGTGGCAGCCCCCTAAACGAAGCATCCCAGAGAAGACAGAAGGGGGCCGCGCCGGGGTTTGCGCGGGCCCCTTCCGTACTGGGTGTGGTCCCCTAGCCGGAAACCACGAGTCCGGTGACGGGGTAGGCGAGGCTGGTGGCCGCACCCCACCCGAGCGTAGCCTTGAACGGGTAGTACCGCACCTGGCCCTGGGCCGAATGTGCCAGGACGCCCCGGCTTCCGATGCCGCTAAAGTTCGTGACGGCACCGATCTGGGTAAAGGATCCCCACCCGATGCCAATCACTGGCCTCGGCTCGGAGACGAAGGCTCCCTTGCCGGTGCCGCGGTACAACCACATGCGGCCGGTGGGATCAACTGCCAACAGGTCTGCCTTTCCATCAGCATCAAAGTCCGCCATGGTGGTCCTGAGGGTGCCCCAGCCGATTCCAATCTTTTGCGCTGCACTAAGTGTTGTACCGGACTTGTTCGGCCAATGGAAAAGGTCACCGGCAGCGTTGGTGCCCACCAATCCGGGAAAGCGTGAGTCGCTCGTCCACGATCCGGCGGTGAAGGTAATTCCCGCCCAACCGCTCGCCGCCAGGGAAAGCGCCTTGCCAAAGCCGCCGCCGCGTATCCCCGGATAGAGTGTCATTGCACCGTTGGCCCACTGGGTCAATACATCGGGAACGCCGTCGGCATTCCAGTCCACCACGGTCAGGCTCTTGAGTGACTTCCAGCCTGTGCCAATTGGGTATGGAGCCGACAACGTGCCGGCGCCGGTGACACTGTGGTTCCAGAGGATGCCGTCGGCATCGGCCGAAACAACGTCGGAGGTGCTCATCACGGCCTGCGCGGTCGCCAGTTTGGCGCTTCCACCAATGGTGAGCGCCCCCCACCCCGTCGCAAGCTGAACGGCCGAGCCAAAGCGGGACTTCGTGATGGGGTAGTACAGCAGTATGCCCGATGTTGTCCGGGCCAGGAGTCCGCTGCTGCCGGCGGCGGTTGCATTGTTGGCCGCGCTGAGGCTGCCCATCCCGTTCCATCCGATGCCAACCACGGCACGCTTTTCCGAAATTAGCGAGCCTTTGCCATTGGAACGGAAGAGGATCAGGCGGCCAATGTTGTCCGTGCCCAGGATGTCGGCGTTGCCGTCGCCGTCGAAGTCGGTGAGTGCCGGATGGACTCGGGTCAGGCCGCGGGCGATCACTGTTCCGGCAGTCATCGAGGTCCCGTTGGCCGTTGTGTAGGACAAGAGGTCCCCGGAATCCGTCCGGGCAATGATGCCGGGGTATTTGGCACCCTTGACCCACTGGCCAACCGTCATGTCAAGGCCCGACCAGCCTGAGGCGGCCAGGGCGATGCCGGTAAATCCTCCCGCGGCGGCGCCCTTGTACAGGGTAAGCCTGCCGTCAGCCCATTGCACCAAAAGGTCTAGGACCCCGTCGGCATTCCAGTCGGTGACGTGCAGGGATTTCGTCTTGGCGAATCCCGTTCCGATCTGGGCGCCCGCGCCAAGGGAGGATTTGCCCATCGGGTATCGCCATAGCCTGCCTGCGGCATCCGCGGCGACGACGTCCGAGGCGGCCTTGATGGAGGCAGCCGGCTTGGGCGCGACCGGAGGCTGGGTCACGGGAGGCTTTGTCGCCGGCGGCGGAGTGACCGGCGGCGGAGTGCCATTGATGGTTTCTCCCCCGGCCAACAGATAGGGGCCGAAACCGCTTCCCACGGTTGTGGAAGCACCAAACCTGGAATTTCCGGGAACGGGGTAATACATCAGTGCGCCCGAGCCCGTCCTGGCGATGAGCCCGTTGGACCCGGGGGAGGCGAAGTCGCTGTAGACGGTCAGGCTGGTGAAGCTGCCCCAGCCACTGCCAATCTTCGCTCGGGCTTCGTTGATGAAGGTGCCGGCGCCGTTGGAGCGGTACAGCCAAAGATTCCCGGCAGGGTCCTGGGCCAGGAGGTCGGAGTTTCCGTCACCGTCAAAGTCGATCATGGTGGTGTTCAGCTGTCCCCAGCCGTTGCCGATGAGTGTTCCACCTGTCAGCAGGGATCCGGCGTTATTGTTCCAGATCCGCAGGGCCCCGTCGGAGGATTTGGCCAGCACCTGTGGACGGTTGCTGGATTTGAGCCAATAGCCGATCGTGAGCTGGTAGCCGCCCCAGCCGGAGCTGGCGAGGGTTTGGGGCGAGGCGAATCCGCCGGAGGCCAGGCCTGCATACATGGTGACGCTGCCTGATTTCCATTGGGCGACGATGTCCAGTGTGCCGTCGGCATTCCAGTCAATGACATTGAGGGACCGCAGACCCAACCATCCGGCGCCTATTTGTTTGCGGACGCCGATTGAGCCCGAACCGGTGGCCGGGTAGTCCCACAGGATGCCTGCGCTGTCAGCGGCCACCAAGTCGGCCGGTGACGGAATAGAAGGCTTGGGCGCAGGCGCCGGCGTCGCACCGCTTCCCTTGGCAAACGCCTTGAGGTCCGCCAACGAGCCATTGAAGACGTTGGAGTCCCCGTCGAATACGCCACTGTCGCTGTATTGCCAGACGCTGTACTTCTGCCAGCCGCCCGGAATCCAGGGGGCGGAATTCGTGTAGGCGGCAATGTGCAAGGGCTGGTTGGCGAACTCCTGGGTGTTGCCCGTGCATTCCTGCCACCAGTAGTAGTTGGTGTAGATCATGGGAAGACGGCCGGTTTTGGCAAGCATCCGGTTGGAGAAGGCCTTGATCCAGGCAACCATGGCGCTTGGCGTCATGTTGTAGCAGTTGTTGCCGAAATACGGAGCCTTGGCCGGATTCGAATAGGGGTTGTTTTCAATGTCCAGCAGCGGAGGAAGCGTGGTTCCGTTGGCGCTCCACGATCCGCCGTTGCCGGCGAAATAGTCGGCTTGCGCTACGGCCGATGACTGGCTGGGAATGGCGAAGTGGTAGGCCCCCTGAAGCATCCCCACCGCGGCCGCGCCGCGCAGGTGTGAGGTGCGCGAGGCGTCGATAAAATAGTTTCCCTGGGTGGCCTTGGCGTACACGAAGCGGGCGCCCAATGCATATTGCCGGCTCCAATTGACTTGGCTGGTGGCGTGGTAGTCGGGATCGGCCTGCCATCCGCTGACGTCCATGCCGGGCACGCCCCCCGGACTGGCCAGGGCCTGGGCCGGAGCCGCCTCATTCACCTTGTCCAGGAGTGCGGACATTGGCATGGCCACCGCAGGATTCAGGCCCAGGGCCCGTTTGGAGGTGCCCTGCCCCATGTAGGCTCCGGGGTCGGTTGGTGTTGGCACGGCCCTTGCGGGGACAGGCACGGCCGACGCGGACGCCGATGTCGACGCGGACGCGGTCACTGTGGGCGACGGGACGGCGGCCTTCGTTGTCTCGGCAGAGGCGGAAGGAGCGGCCGACGGCGTGGACGTCACCATGCGCTCGGAAACAGGGGCAGTGGCAGTCGCCTGGGGCGTGGGGCCCGTGGCGTCGGGGGCGGCATTGGCCGGGACCGCGCCCATCAGGGCAACCATGGAGAGGCTGAGCACGGCGGCGGTGGAAATCTTGGCCACGCGAAGGGGGACAGGGCCCATGGCATGACGACTGGCTTTTATTCGGGAGGCAAACATGGATCAGCTCCGGCAGTGTGGGGTGGCTGTGGGTCAGTGATGCCCACGCGAGTTTAAAGCTGGATGGGCGGCGTCAGGGCCGGTACATGGACCGCAGCCGGTCCTGGACACCCTTGCGGTCTTTTTTCGCCAAACCTTCGGATGCCTGGTGCACCAGGAGGGCGAAAGCCGCAATGTCCGGGTCTTCCGGGTATGGCTGGCCGGGCATGGGGCGGTTGTACAAGATGGTCGATGCTGAACCTTGGTAACCAATCTTTTCCGACGCCAGTGCGGCAAACGACTTGGACAGCACGGTGTCGCCGTCTTCGGTTGCCCAGGCCCGGGCCTGGCTCAGCTGTGCGTCATGGCGCCGGTAGATGATGCCGGGCACGCGCGACATGAGCTTCAACCTGGACCCCGAGGCAGCGGCGCGCAGCCACAGCTCGTAGTCTTCCGTGGGCGTTTGCCGATATCCGCCCAACCCTTCCAAAACATCACGGCGTCCATACATGGTCGGATGGATCAGTGGATTCGTCAGGAGCAGGTGGAGCGGCATGGCCTCGGCGGAAATGCCGCCCCGAAGCTTGGGCGCGAATGGTTTTCCCTGGCCGTTGATGAAAAGTGCCCCGGTGAACAACAGATCAGAGTTGCCCAGTGCGCGCCGCTGGGCGGTAAATCGCCACGGCAGGCAAATGTCATCGGCGTCCATGCGGGCCACATGCTCGCCAGTGGCGTGGCCCAAGAGTGTATTCAACGCCTGGGCTACTCCGGCGGATTCCTGGTTTCGGAATACCTTGAGACGTTTGTCCTTGACGCCGCCAAGGAACACGGCGGTGCCGTCCGTACTGCCGTCGTCGAGCACGAGCAATTCTGAATCCCTCGGCATGGCCCGGAGGGTACTGGAGATGGTGCGCGGAAGATAGGGCATCCCGTTCTTTACGGGGATAATCACACTGAGCTGTGACACTGCCGACCTCGGACTTTCTATTGGGTGTGCCAATAGCTTATCGGGCACCGGCAAACCATTGGATTACCCCGGGCAAAGTGTCTCCGTAAATTAAAGCCGCGTTGGCGGGTCAGACTGCCTTTATTGGAATTCAAAACTCATGCGGCTCTCGATAAACAGGGGCGTGCCGTACGGCAGTGCAACGGGTGTGCCTGGGCCCGGGTGTGCAAGTCCCACATGGACAACGCCCGTCGCCGCCACAGGCAAGAGCAGCATCACCGTCACCAAGCCCATTGCGGTCTCTGACAAGACTTTCTAGATGGGTCCCATGACGTGCTCCAATAGCCAAGTCGGCAATTCGGATTGTTGCCTCGGACTAGGGCAATTGTCCGTAGATTTCCTCCAGTTTAGCTTCGAGGACTTCAGCCCCATGGTGTTCCAGGGCCCAGTCCCGGGCTTTTTCGCCCACGGTTGCCGCTGCAGCGGGGTCATCGAGAATCTGCTGAACCAGTGCAAGGGGTAAGGCATTCTCAGTATTGAATACCGGTGCCGGGCCCCCATATTCCTCCTCGAGGGTAAAGC
>JBAUMA010000399.1:0-6078 GCA_049578485.1 Specibacter sp. | reverse complement strand
CAGGGGCGGCCCCGGCGTGGGCGTCGTCGGCCGGTGCGGTGGCAACGGGTTCGGTGTTGTAACGGGGCCGGCGGAGCATGGCCCCCACCCGGGCACGGAGTTCACGGGGCCGGAAAGGTTTGGTCAGGTAGTCGTCGGCACCGGTTTCAAGCCCCAACAGGGTGTCAAGTTCGTCGGCCCGCGCCGTAAGCATGATGATGTAGGCGTCGCTAAAGAGGCGGATGCGCCGGGCCACCTCGAAGCCGTCGATGTCCGGCAGGCCGAGGTCCAGGGTGACGATTTCCGGGTTGCAACGGCGGACCGCCTCAACGCCGTCCAGGCCCGTGCCGGCCGATTGGACGTCAAATCCCGACTGGCTCAAGACCATGGTGATCAGTTCACGAATGTCCTGATCGTCCTCAATGACAACAGCGCTGCGAAGACCGTCCATTTTTACTCCACCACTTGACTAAGGAACTGCCGCCCGTCCCGGGCGGCCTTGCGGCCCCCAGGGACGCTGTTGTTTAGTATGCCAGCAATCCGGCCCGGACCATGGCGGCATTGGCCCGGGTACCTTCGGGGCTGACACGACACATTGGGGTGAGAGACTGTTTGTGTTGACGCCCGCGCCCGATCCCTCCCCCCGACGATGGAAGTACCTTGACAAAATCCACTGCAGAGAACCTGTTGTCCCGTCACTTCTATCAGCGGTCCCTACGGGTGAAGGTCATCCTGACGCAGTTGCCGCTCAGCCTGACAATGATGTTGATGGTGATTCATGCCGCGGGGATCTACCCGGAGGCTTTTTCCAATCCCGTTTTCGTCATTGGCCTGTGGCTGCACGCGGTTATCCTCGTCCTTTGCCTGGCGGTCCCCTGGGACAAGCTGCCCCATGCCACGTTCCTGGTAATTCCCTACCTCGATTTTGTCGCCGTTGGCTTTACCCGCGAGGGCAGCCTGCAATATGCGACGTCGGCCGGCCTGCTGATGTTGTTCCCCGTCTTTTGGCTCTCGGCTTCCGGCCTGGCCCGGAAGACAGCCGTCTTCGGCAGCCTGCTGGGCACCTTGTTCATTGTGTGGACGCCCCTGATCGTCTCCCCTGCACCTCTCAGTTTTGAGTTGCTCGCCAAGCCGCTGCTGTTCCCGTTCATGATGGCCGGGTTTTCCGTTGCCGTGGTGACCATGACCACCAGCATGGACAGTCAGCGCCAGAGCGTTTTGGCCAAGGATGAACAATTGCGCGCGGCTCTGGCTGCAAGCCGCAAGCGCGAGCAACTTCTTGCCACGGTGCTGGACACGGTGGCCGTTGGCCTGGTGGTGGTGGATGCACGGGGGCACGACCAGCTGATGAATTCCACCCAGCAAGCGGTCCACCAACTGGCCCTTCCGGCGCATTTACTTGATCCGGAGGAGAAGGACTTGTTGGTCTTTGCCAGTGACAAAGTCACGCCCTTGGGGGCCGAGGAAAGGCCCGTCCGCCGCGCCGTCAACGGCGAATCCTTTACCAACTATCCCGTCTGGATTGGCCCCGCCGACAAGGCCCGGGCCTTTTCCACCACGGCCCGGACCATGATGGACGACGACGGCAATTACGGCGGAGCAGTGATCGCGTTCCACGACATCACCGACATGTTGGCCGCGCTGGCCGCCAAGGACGATTTTGTTGCCAACGTCTCACACGAGTTCCGCACGCCGCTCACCTCGATCCTGGGGTACCTGGCCATGGCCCTGGACGAACATGACCGGGTCCCGGAGGATGTGCTGAAGTTCCTGGACATTGCCGAACGCAACGCCCAGCGCCTGAACCGCCTGGTTTCGGATCTGCTGACCAGCAAGTCCATGGCGGTCACCACGGCGTTGACGGACGTGGCCGGCCTGATTTCCGACAGCGTTGCTTCGGCAGGTCCTGCCGCCGACCGCAACGGCGTCGAGCTGGTCACCGAGGTGCCGACGTCACTGCGGGCCGTGGTCGACGCCGGCCGGATCGGCCAGGCGCTGGACAACCTGATCTCCAACGCCATCAAGTACTCCCCCGACGGCGGCACGGTGACGGTGCGTGCCTGGAACGACGGCGCGGACGTGTTGTGCGAGGTGGCGGACACCGGCATGGGCATGAACGACGCCGAACAAGCCCTGGCGTTCACCAAGTTTTTCCGTGCCGACCCTGCAGTGGAACGCTCCATTCCGGGCCTGGGCCTGGGCCTGCTGATCACCAAGACGATCGTCGGCAAGCACGGCGGCACCATCTCCGTTGACAGCGAGCGCGGTGTGGGGACCACCATGCGGATGGTCCTGCCTGCGTGTATCCCGGTCCCGGCCTGAGACCGGCTTAGTTGTCGCCGACGGATGAGTTCCAGTAGTAGTACCTGATGGTCTTGTAGACCTGGTCCCCGGCCATGGCGCCGTTCATGGTCCGATGAACACAACCATCCGGGACGCGGCTCAGGAAACGACCTTGGAATACTGGAAGATTGCGGGAAGAAGAACATAATTTTTCCGCCCGGCTCAAGAAGTTTGGCTTCGATCAGGAAAAGCTCAAGATTCGGGCAAGATCGCCTGTATTGAGGCTATTAAGGGCCATTTTTCCCAGCGCCGTGGCTACTGTTGGTGTTTACGCGACCCTTGGACCACGGTGAGAGGACACAACAACACATGTCACGCCTGTCCCTGCCCCTGGTGAGCCTGGATACCTTGCACGACCTTGAGGCCTCCCTCGACGGTGAAGCCACCCTGTGCCGCGGTTTTGTGCGGACTTATGTGGACATGTGGTCCCCGCGCTACGAGCGCCTGTGCTGTGCTGTGGTGGCAAAAGACCCGGAAGCGGCCATGGATGCTGCCCTGAGCCTGTGTACTTCCAGCTACATGGTGGGGGCGCAACGGTTGGGGCACCTGGCGGAGGAATTCATTGACATCCTCAAGAGCGGCACGTCGGCCTCCGCCATGCGGGCGCTGCCGTCCTTGGGCCGGTGCGGGGAACAGACGGTGTGCGCCCTTGTCAGCGAGTACATTTGCCCCGAACACGGATCCTAGGCACGGGCAACCTGTAGACTGGGTGGCAGGTGCGCCGGGAAGTCTGGTCGGCAATGTAATAGCCGTCCCCAATTGTTCCCCCGGAACCATTGCACCGACAGAGAGGGCGCCAAGCCCATGAACCTTCCCTCCCCCCGCCGGATTTTCACCCGCGGCAGCTACCGCGAATCCGTTCGCATCAGCCAAATATTGCGCTCCGAAACCGTGGGCGGGGCCTTGTTGCTGGCCGCCACGGTCGTTGCCCTGATCTGGGCCAACTCCCCCCTGGCCGAGGGTTACTTTGCCCTTCGGGACTTTAAGATCGGCCCGGAATCCTGGCATCTGAACCTCAGCCTGGGCGGCTGGGCCTCGGACGGCCTGCTGGCCATCTTCTTCTTCGTGGCGGGCCTTGAACTCAAGCGGGAATTTGTGGCGGGCGACCTCCGCAACCCGGCCCGCGCCGTCGTGCCCATTGCCGCGGCCGTGGGCGGTGTGATCGTCCCCGCCGTCCTGTTCGTGGTCATCAACCTCGCCGCCGGCCCGGAGGTCCTCAAGGGCTGGGCCATTCCCACGGCCACGGACATCGCGTTTGCGCTGGCCGTGCTGGCCGTCATCAGCACCCACCTGCCCACCGCGTTGCGCACGTTCCTGCTGACCCTGGCCGTGGTGGATGACCTCATTGCGATCGCCATCATCGCGGTGTTTTACCCGGGCGAAATGCACTTTGGCTTCCTGGCCCTGGCCGCCCTGCCGCTGCTGGCCTTCACATGGCTGGTGCAAAAGCGCATCCACGCCTGGTACCTCCTGCTCCCCCTGGCATTTGCCACCTGGGCGCTGGTCCATGCCTCCGGCATCCACGCCACGGTGGCCGGCGTGCTCCTCGGCTTCGCCGTTCCGGTGCTCCGTTCGGCCAAGCGTGGCGGCCCGGAGGCGGGGCCGGGCCTGGCCGAACACTTTGAACACCTGGTCCGGCCCATTTCGGCCGGCGTCGCGGTACCGCTGTTTGCGTTCTTCTCCGCCGGAGTTGCCCTGGGCGGGGTGGCCGGGCTCAAGTCCGCGTTCACCGATTCGGTGGCCATCGGCATTGTGGTGGCGCTGGTGGTGGGCAAGTTCATTGGCGTCTTTGGCGCCACCTGGCTGGTCACCAGCACCACCAGGGCCAAGCTCGACGACGGCCTTGCATGGATCGACGTCGCCGGCCTGGCTCTGCTCGCCGGGGTGGGCTTCACGGTGTCGCTGCTGATCAGCGAGTTGAGCTTTGGCGATGACAGTCCTCACTACAGCCACGCCAAGGTGGCGATCCTGGCCGGTTCGGTGCTCGCGGCATTGCTAGCCGCCGTGGTTCTGCGGAGCAGGAACCGGCACTACCGCAACCTGGCGGAGCTGGAAGCCGCCGACAGTGACGGCGACGGCATTCCGGACGTCTACCAACAGGGTTGAGCCCGTCGAAACCGGTGGTTGAGCAGGTCGAAACCAAGCCTTCGCCGCATCCGGCACCGACGGACCTAGACTGGGCAGGGTGAGCACAAGCACCCACCGCATCACCGTAACCTTGACCATCTTGTACTTCGTGGCGTTGGCGGCCCTCGTGTTTTGGCCGTCCCCCGTGGACAGGCCCATTGACGGTGTCCTGATGAACGTGATCCAGTGGCTGCACAGCCATGGGCTGCCACAATGGTTCGTGGGCTACCGCAAGGTAGAATTTGCCGCGAACATCGCCATGTTCATCCCCTTTGGCATCATCTTGGGGCTGCGCCTGCCCCGGCGCCGCTGGTGGCTGGCCGTGGTTCTGGCCGCCGCCTTGTCCGGGGCGGTTGAACTGGCCCAGGCACTCTTCCTGCCCGACCGTGTCCCGGCGTGGAGCGACATTGTCGCGAACACCTCCGGCGCCCTGATCGGGGCGCTGCTGGTGGTGGTGTTCCGCTCGATGCGCCGACGAGCCGTTCAGCGGGTCTGATTCAGCGGGTCTGGTTCAGTGCATCCTCCGCGGCCACCCAGGCGAGCATGGCGCACTTGACCCGGGCCGGGAACTTCGAGACGCCGGACAGTGCCGCGGCGTCGCCGAGGATTTCCTCGTCGGCTTCCAGTTTCCCGCGCGAGCGCATTACCTCACGGAAGTTCGCGATCAGCCCGTGCACCTCCTGCACGCCCAGCCCCTCGATCAGTTCGCTCAGGATCGACGCCGACGCCATGGAGATCGAGCAACCGTCCCCGGCCCAGTGGACACCGGACACGGTGGGTTCGGCGCCGCCGCTGGTTTCCACGCGCAGCGTGATTTCATCCCCGCAGACGGGGTTGAGCTGGTGGCACTGGCCAACGCCGTCGGGTAGGTGCAGCCCCTGCAGCTGGTCGTCGGCCAGGTCGGCGCCGGTGCGGGTTTTGGCCTGCTCCAGGATGATTTGTTGGTACAGCGAATCCAAGGCACTCATTTTTCCTACGCTCCCGCAATCCCAAAGTACCCACGCACCCCGGCCACCGCGGCCAGGAATGCATCGACTTCGTCGGTGGTGTTGTACAAGTATGTGCTGGCCCGGGTGGAGGCGTTCAAACCCAGCCGGCGGTGCAGCGGCTGGGCGCAGTGGTGGCCCACGCGGACGGCGATGCCGGCGGCGTCAAGGTACTGGCCGACGTCGTGCGCATGGACCCCGTCCACCTCAAACGCTGCCAGCCCGGCCCTCGCCACACCGGCCGCGTGACCCAAAACGCGGATCCCGGGGATGGCCTCCAGCCCGGCCACCATGCGCTGGCCCAGGGCGGCTTCCCATTCGTGGATGCGCGCCATGCCCGTCTCGCTGAGGTAGTTCACAGCGGCGGCAAAGGCTGCCGCCTGCGAAATGGCCTGGGTGCCGGCCTCAAAACGTTGGGGCGACGGCAGGTAACCGGCCTTTTCCATCGTGACGGTGGTGATCATGGAGCCGCCGGTCAGGAACGGCGGCATGGCGTCGAGCAGCTCGGCCCGGCCGTAGACGGCGCCAATTCCTGTGGGCGCCAGCATCTTGTGCCCGGAGAACACGGCAAAGTCGACGTCCAGGGCCTTGACGTCAAGGGCCAGGTGTGGCGCCGACTGGCAGGCGTCGAGTACCACCAGGG
>JBAUMA010000398.1:0-3082 GCA_049578485.1 Specibacter sp. | reverse complement strand
GCCCTGGCCAAGGGTGCCTCCGGAGCGGCCGCCGGCTCGGCGGACGTTGCCGCCGGTGCCACCAAGGTCTCCGGCGGTGCGGCCCAGCTGTCCACCGGCGCGGGCTCGGCCAAGGATGGCGCCTCGGCACTGGCCACAGGTGCCGCAACGCTCAGCGGGGGCACGGGCGATCTCGCCACGGGCACCTCAAAGCTTGTTGACGGGGGCAAGACGCTGGCCGACGGCGCCCAGAAGTTGTCGGACGGCAGCCACACCCTGACCCGGAAACTGGACGAGGGCGGCGCAGCGGTGCCAAGCGATTCGGCCACGCTGCTGGAACAAAAGTCGCAGGTGTTGGCGAACCCGGTGGGAGTGAACGCCAGCTGGGACAACCAGTCCCCCAGCTTTGGTGTCGGCTTTGCCCCGTTCTTCATCGCCCTGGCCACGTTTGTTGGCGCCCTCATCTCGTGGCTTTTGCTGCGAGCCCTGCCCACCCGGGCATTGGCTGCCGGCGCCTCGGGGATCCGATCCGTGTTGACGGGGCTGTTGCCGGCCCTGGCCATTGGTTTGGGCCAGGTGTTGATCATGGTTGCGGTGCTGCTGTGGGGTTTGAAAATGGATCCCGTCTATCCGATTGCCATGGCCGCGTTCATCTACCTGACAACCGTGGCGTTCCTGGCCCTGCAGCAAATGTTCATCATTGTCCTGGGCACGGCTGCCGGCAGGGTGGTCAGCCTGGTCCTGCTGATGCTCCAGCTCAGCTCCTCCGGCGGAACCTACCCGGTGGAAACCACCCCCGGGTTCTTCCAGGCCCTACACCCGTTCATGCCGGCCACCTATGTGGTGAACGGACTTCGGGAGTTGATGACTGGTGGAATAGACTCCCGTATGTGGGTTTCCGTCGCCTTCCTGGCGGCCATGACGGCAGCTTCCCTGGCCATCAGCTCCTTCAGTGCCGGCCGCCAGCGCGTCTGGTCCATCAAGCGCCTGCACCCGGAACTGGAAATGTAGCTCCGGCCCCACCCTTCCACCAGCACCGATAAAAGGAATCCCATGCCACGCATCTCAGCGACCAAGCAGGCCATTTTGGCAGCCGCCCTGGAGCTGGGTGCGTTGCATGGGATTTCCGGCACCACCATGGAAGAGGTGGCCGAGCGTGCGGGGGTGGCCAAAGGCAGCGTTTACTACAACTTTGCCTCGAAGGACAAGCTGTTTGGCGAGTTGCTGACCACGGGCGTGGGCACCCTGGCCGAGACGTTGCGCGAAGCACGGCTGGCCGCCACGGGCTTTGCCTGCATCGAAGGCATGGCCACCGCCATGCTCACCCTCATTGCCGACAACCGGGCCCTGGCCAAGCTCATGGCTGCCGAGATCTTCCGCACCGACAGGGTCTGGCAGGAGTCCATGTTCATCCTCCGCCGCGAGGCGCTCAGTGAAATCGTGGCCGCCCTGGAGCCGCTGGTGCCCCCGGAGACGTCCGAGGACGCCAAATTGCTCATGGCCGGCGGCATCTTTGGCGCCATCTTGATGGGCGGGCTGGAATGGCTGTTGTTCACCCCGGACAAGCCGGCGTCCGAAGTGGCTGAGGCGATCTTGTTCACATTTTCGGGACGGCTGGCCCACGGCGCAAACTAACGCCGGGTCCCTGATAGTCTCACGAGTGAGAGATTCCAACGCCCGGGAGGGCGCGAGCTGTGGAAAAGAGGTGGCGGGCACCATGATGACCGAACCCCCGAGTATGTGCTCCATGGCCCCCTCAACATCCCCCACGAGCACCCACTCTCCCTAGAGCGGCACGCTCCACGAGTGCGGTGATGGCACGAGGCCCGCCATGAACATCCGACCCCTCCCCCGTCGAATTGTTTGGACCTCCCATGAACACACGCCGCAATGCACCACGCCTGCCACACTTTCCCGTCCGGGTGTCCCTCGCCCCGCGAAACCAGCCGCTTACCGCCGCCCCGGCCAACGCCGTCGAAACCGTCCCGGTGAGCTCCGGCGACAGCATGGTCGACGCCGGGATCTACCTAGACGGGCAGCGCATCTCCTCCCCCAACACCCTGCCCGACACGTTCCGGGAGCTGAACAACGCCCCCGGGGCCATGGCCTGGATTGGCCTGGTCCGCCCGGAGGAGGCCGAGCTGCAGGAACTTGCCGTCGAATTCGACCTGCACGAACTGGCCGTCGAGGATGCCGTCATGGCCCACCAGCGCTCCAAGATTGAGCGCTACGGAACCACCCTCTTCGCGGTGTTGCGGGCCACCCGCTACCTGGAATCGGCGGAGGAGGTGGAATTTGGCGAGCTGCACATCTTTGTGGGCCCCAACTTCATCATCACCGTCCGGCACGGCCATTCCCCCGACCTGTCCGCCGTGCGCCGGCGCATGGAACGGGACCAGACGCTGCTGCGCATGGGCCCGGAGGCGGTGCTGTACGCCATTTTGGACACCGTGGTGGACGGTTTTGCGCCCGTGGTGACTGGCTTGGAGAACGACATTGACGAGATTGAGACGGAAGTTTTCAGCGGCGACCCCCAAGTCTCCCGCCGCATCTACGAGCTCTCCCGTGAAGTCATCGAGTTCCAGCGCTCCACCAAGCCGATGGCGGGCATCCTGGCCGCCCTGGCCGGCGGCTTCACCAAGTACGGGATCAACGAGGAACTCCAGCAATACCTGCGCGACGTCGACGACCACGTCACGCAGGTCAACGACAAGATCGACGGTTTCCGGTTCATGCTCCGGGACATCCTCACCGTGAACGCCACCCTCGTGGCGCAACGCCAGAACGAGGAAATGAAGCACCTGGCCGAGGCCAGCAACGACCAGAACGAGGAAGTCAAGAAGATCTCCGCCTGGGCCGCCATCTTGTTTGCCCCCACCCTCGTGGGCACCGTCTACGGCATGAACTTTGATTCCATGCCGGAATTGCACTGGGCGTGGGGCTACCCGCTGGCCCTGTTCGCCATGTTTGGCGTCAGCGTGGTCTTGTTTGGCATCTTCCGCAACCGCAGGTGGATTTGAGGGGACACATCACCCGAAGTTGAGAGGACACATCACCCCCAATCTCAAGGGCTACCTTGGGCTGGGTGACGGGGTGATGTGTC
>JBAUMA010000397.1:0-10477 GCA_049578485.1 Specibacter sp. | reverse complement strand
CCAACGGCCGTCGGCCGTGGCATGGTGTCCGAGGTGGATCGGGTTGGTGTCGCAGACGCGGGACGCCAAGGTGGACTTGAAGCGTTTCCCGATAGGGAAGCCGGCAGCCAGGCCCTGGCGGTCAGCGGATCCGGTGATCAGCGACGGGGCATACTCGGTCATGAAGCCGGCCGGGAACTCGGCGGTGCGGACGTAGAAGTCCTCAAGCTCCGCGGGGTCATCGAATTCCTCTGGCTTCTTGGCCATCATGGTGGACCAGGTCTTGTCGAAGTCGATCAGGTTCTTCGCCACGACCTGGCGCTCGGCCGAAGACGTGGACAGCAGGCTCTCCGGGCTGCGGCCCTCCAGCACGTGGGCCAGCTTCCAGGCAATGTTGAAGCCGTCCTGCATGGACACGTTCATCCCCTGGCCGGCCTTGGCGCTGTGCGTGTGGCAGGCGTCGCCGGTGATGAAGACGCGCGGGGTGCGGGTGCCAATGTCCCCGGGCACGACGTCGTCGAATCTGTCGGTGAGGCGGTGGCCCACCTCGTACACGCTTTGCCAGGCAATGTTGCGCACGTCCAGCGTGTAGGGGTGCAGGATCTGGTTGGCCTTCTCGATGATGTGCTCGATGGGCGTGTTGCGCACCGCGCCGTTGTCATCCTCGGGCACCACGCCCAGGTCGACGTACATGCGGAAGAGGTGGCCGCCTTCGCGCGGGATCAGCAGGATGGACCCGCCATCGTGCGACTGGATGGCGCACTTGGTGCGGATATCGGGGAAGTCGGTGACGGCCAGGATGTCCATGACACCCCAGGCGTGGTTGGCCTTGTCACCTGCCATGGTGCAGCCGATCGACGCCCGGACCTTGCTGCGCGCGCCGTCGCAGCCCACCACGTACTTGGCGTGGACGATCCGCTCGGTGCCCGCGTCAGGGCCGGCGCTGCCGACCAGGGTGACCTTGACGGGGTATTCGCCGTCGTTGGCGACCTCGAGGGTCTGGAAATCCCAGCCAAAATCAGGGGTTGTGCGGGTGGGCGAGTACGCCGCGACCTCGGCGAAGTAGTCAAGCACGCGCGCCTGGTTGACGATCAAGTGCGGGAATTCGCTGATGCCCGTGGTGTCGTCGACAGCGCGGCCGCCGCGAATGATGTTCCGGGGGTTCTCGGTGTCCGGGCGCCAAAACGCCATTTCGGTGATCCGGTACGCCTCGGCGATGATGCGTTCGGCAAAGCCAAAGGCCTGGAACGTCTCGACGCTGCGGGCCTGGATGCCGTCGGCCTGGCCAATGGCGAGGCGGCCGTCCCGGCGCTCCACGATCCGGGTGGTGATGCCGGGGAATTGGGCCAGCTGGGCCGCGGTCAACATGCCCGCCGGGCCGGAGCCGACAATGAGCACGTCAACCTCGTCAGGCAATTCCTCGGGGCGGTCGACGCCGGTCCCCGCCGCCGCTTGAATGCGCGGGTCACCTGATACGTAGCCGTGGTGGTGGAATTGCACGCCGGACTCCTCAATGCTTGGGGGCGGCTCGTTCGCCGCCACTTTTTGAAAGTTCGCTATTTGAACACATAGTTCTAATAGCGCACACTAAGCATAAATGTGTGCGGCGCCACACGCAACCGTGAGGCGCCGCACTTTGACGTCTTTCCACACCACGAGGCCCCGCAGGCCGGGCAGGCTACTTGCCGTTGTGTGGCACCAATTGCTCCAAGGTGTTCTCATACCGCTCCTGGATGATGTTTGTATGCAGCCACGTTTCAAGGTGCTTGACGCCCTTGAGTGCCCGGATCGAACGAACCACCTGGTTGTAGTCTCGTTGCGAATCGACGGCGATGGTCGCAACCAGGGAGTAGCGGCCGATGGTTCGGGCCACGAATTCAACACCCTCAATGCCGGCGAGCAGTTCCACCACGGAATCAGCCTCGTCGCCGGCCAATGACATCCCGGAGCCGAAAACGATTGTCCCCGACTCGTCACTGCGACTCTCAATAGCCCCCACCTGCATGATGTTTGCATCCAGCAGGCGCAACACGCGACTGCGGCAGGTACTCATGGAAGCGCCCACCGCTTCCCCAATTTCGGCGAAGCCCGTCCGGCCATCACGCTGGAGAATCCGCATGATGTCAATGTCGGTCTGGTCAAGGGCCACACGGTCCATGGCCGGCTCCTCACCCAGGAACAAACTGCGGATCACCCGCTCGTAGACCAGGACGTTTACCTCTTGGACATCGGGCAGTCCATGGACGAATGCGACCGTGTCATACAAATCGCCCATCGTCGGCATGCGCACCTCAACGACAAGCTGGTACGCGCCGGTGGTTTCGGAAATATAGACCGCGGATTCAAGGCCTTCAAGTCCCCGCAAGACGCCTTCGGGATCACCGGAAACCTTGATGGCGAGGTGGGCGAGCACCTCCAGTCCCAATACGCGGGGGTGGATGGCGGCTATGACCCTCACCTTGCCCGAGTGGAGCAATTCGTTGACGTGGGCCGCAACAACAGTCCTATTACTCCCCACCGCCTTGGCCAGGTCGCTGAAGGACGCCCGCCCATCCACTTGCAGCTGCTGCATCAACGCTCTATCCAATGGGTTCACTCCCCCTTTATATCAGCCGGCACCTCATTTGGATGCAGATTATTAGCCTGTGGAGCAATATTTAGTAAAAACGCCAGTCTTAGCGCCACATGTTGACCATAATTTTGGTCATATAGCCATAACTCAGATAATTTGTTGACTTAAAGTGAGGTGTGCCACACACTGGAGACCATGTCCCGGCAGTCAAGCTCGCCCCAGAGCCCTGCCTCACCGTTGAGGAGAACTACAATGACGAATTTCTTCAAGCTGGCCACTGCAGCAGCCATCGCCACATTGGCCCTTGCCGGTTGTTCCGGCGCCAGCACCGACAACGTTGCGGCCGGAAACAGCCACACGCCCAAGGACCTGGTCAACGCCGGCCATGTCACCTTGTGCATCGACCCCGAATACCCGCCCCTGGAGTACTTCGCCGATGGTTCCGGCGGTGACATCATTGGCTTCGACGCCGACGCCGGCAAAGCCCTGGCCGACTACTGGGGTGTGAAGGTCAAGTACGAAGTGACGGCATTCGACGGACTCATGCCCGGCCTGCAGAGCGGTCGCTGCGACATGATCCTCGGCGGCCTGTACACCAGCGCCGCCCGCCTTCAGGTGGCCGACGCCGCACCGATCATGAACGCCGGACCCGCGGCGCTTGCCGCCCCCGGCCTGGCCGCGGAGCTGAAGTCGAAGCTGGATTTGTGCGGCCGGAAAGTGGTGGCGCAGGCAGCCTCCAGCAATGCCGCAACAGTTGCGGCAATGGGCGACGACTGCAAGAAGGCCGGCAAGTCCGCCCCCACCCTCTCGGAATACCCCAAGACGTCGGACACCGTGCTGGCCGTGCTGAACGGGAAGGCCGACGTCCTGGTGGAAACCAACGTGGCCGCCGCCTACATGGTCACCCAGAACAAGGGCAAGCTCGAACTAGCCGGCCAGGTCTTTGAGCCCGACACCACCTTTGGCGTCTTCAGCAAGAAGGGCGGCTCCTTGACCGCCCCGATCGCCGAGGCATTCAAGGCCATGCACACCGATGGAACCCTCGCCAAGGTCGCGGCCAAGTACAACCTGGATCCGACGATCCTGGACGTCAAGTAGCACCATGCGGACCATTGCCGTCAGTGGGCCTGCCCCCATATTCCCCCTGAGAGTGAAGAGCTAATGCTTTTTGACCCCAACATCTTCTTTGCACAGCTGGTCAGTCCCGACTACATCAAGGGTGCCGCACTGTCCGTTGGCGTGGCAGTCGTTGCACTGATCCTGGCCACCGTGATCGGCTTCTTCATGGCGATCGCGCGCACCTCCGGCAAGCAGTACCTGCAGGCACCGGCACACTTGTACGTGTGGTTCTTCCGGGCCATTCCCGCCCTGCTGGTGCTGCTGATCATGTGGAACGCCCTTCCCCAGCTCATCCCGGCCCTGCGCGCCGACTGGTTCTCCCCCTTCCTGGCCGCTTCGGTCGGCTTGGGGCTGGTGGAGGCCGCGTTCATGGCGGAAATCATCCGCTCGGCACTGCTCAGCGTCGACGACGGTCAGGCACTGGCTGGTCGCGCCCTGGGCATGTCGCCGGCCAAGGTCATGCTCAAGGTTGTCCTGCCCCAGGCCATCCGCATCGCCCTTCCGCCCACCGGCAATGAGTTCATCGGCCTGGTCAAATACTCCTCGCTGGCCTCGGTCATCTCCTTGCGGGAATTGCTGACCACGGCCCAGGTGGGCGTAAACATCACCTTCCGCTATGCCGAGTACTACGCCGCCGCCATCATCTACTACCTGGTCATCGTCTCGGTGCTCTCCATTCTGCAGAGCCTGCTGGAGAAGAAGTTCGCGTGGACCTCCAAGACGGCGAAGACCAGGAAGACGGACGCCGTCGTCCCCGAAGCCAGCAAGGTAGGCATCTGATGAATACAGTCCTCGATCCCGCCCAGGAGCAATCCATGACCACCCAGGCCGTCCTCCAGGTCAAGGACCTGCACAAGACCTACAACGGCAACGCCGTCCTGAAGGGCGTCCAGTTTGAGGTCAACAAGGGTCAGGTGAAGGCCGTGCTCGGACCATCCGGTTCGGGGAAGTCCACCATGCTGCGCCTGATGGCCCTGCTCGAACCCGCCGATTCCGGGGAGATCCTGCTCAACGGAACCCGGATTGGATCCAGGGATCACAAGGGCCGCACGCTTCACCTGCCCGAACGCCAGCTGGCCACACAGCGCCAGGACGTCGGCATGGTGTTCCAACGATTCAACCTGTTTCCGCACCTGACGGCCGTCCGCAACGTGATGCTCGGGCTGACCAGCGTCAAGGGGATCTCCCACCACGAGGCCCGCGCCCAGGCCATGGTGATGCTCCAGAAGGTGGGCCTGGACAACCGGGCCAACCACTACCCCTCCGAGCTCTCAGGCGGCCAGCAGCAACGCGTCGCCATCGCCCGGGCCCTGGTCCTGAACCCGTCCGTGATGCTCTTCGACGAGCCCACCTCCGCACTGGACCCCGAGCTCGTCGGGGAGGTGCTGGAAGTCATGGAAAACCTGGCCGAAGCCGGAATGACCATGATCGTGGTGACCCACGAGGTCCGCTTCGCCCGGCGCGTGGCCAACGAGGTCACCTTGTTCGACGGCGGCGTGATCGTCGAACAAGCCGAACCGGAGCAGTTCTTTGACAACCCGCAGCACGAACGAACCAGGAAGTTCCTCAGCCATGTCCACTGACACCAGCACCGCACAGGCCACGATCCGTGCCGCGTACACGGACATGGACGACGTCGATTTCACCGCCGGCTCGCAACTCCTGCAGGACGCCGGCTTCCAGGTTGACTACCTGGACACCCAGGACCCGGAGCGGATTGTGGCCGAGGCACACGACGTCACGGCCTTGCTGGTTGGCTATGCCGGCATCACGGCCGAAATGATGGATGCGATGCCTTCACTGCGCATCATCGCCTTGCTGTCCATGGGCTTCAACAACATCGACGTTGACGCGGCCCGGGCCCGCGGCATCTGGGTCACCAACATCCCGGGAGCCGCCACCGAGGAGGTCGCCACCCATGCCCTGGCGCTGGCGCTGGCGCTCACACGCGGCCTGCCGTTCTACTCCGCGAGCGTCCAGGCCGGCACGTGGAACACCCGCGACACCATCGAACCGCGCAGGCTCAGCCAGGCCCGCCTCGGCATCCTCGGTTTGGGCAGGATCGGTACCCGTTTCGCCGAAATGGCCTCCACCGTCTTCGGCGAGATCATCGGCTACGACCCCGCGCTGCCCGACACCCCGGAAACCCGGGACCGGCTCAAGGCGGCCGGCATCCGTCGCACCACGCTGGAGGAAGTCCGGGAACAAGCGGACGTGCTCTCGCTGCACATGCCGCTGACCCCGGAGACCGAACAGATGATCGACGCCGGATTCGTGGCCCAGATGCCCCAGGGCTCCTACCTGGTCAATGTCAGCCGCGGCGCCCTGGTGGATTCTGCCGCCGTCCGCGCCGCAGTGGACGCCGGCCACCTGGCCGGCGCCGGCCTTGACGTCCTGGACCAGGAACCACCGGCACCCGAAACGCACCCGCTGCTGGGCCACCCCCGCATCCTGGTGACGCCGCACATGGCCTACCTCTCCGACTTCACCGAGGCCGAATACGTCCGCCAACAGGCCCAAAACGTGGCCGCCTGGCTGAGAACAGGCCGGCCCGACGCGCCCGTCGTCGAACTCCGCTAGCCCCACCAACCCCGAGACCCCACCGGAGAAGACTTTGCGCACCCTAACCAGCTTTGACAGCCGCCCGTTCGGCCACCTCCCCACCATCGTGACCGCCGAAACGATCCACACCATGGATCCGGAGCGCCCCACGGCCGAGGCCTTCCTCATGGTCGGCCCGGAGATCGCCGCCGTCGGAACCCTGGCCGAATGCCGGGCCATGGCCGCCGCGCTGAGCACCCAGGAACCCGCCGTCCGCGACTTTGGCGACGTGACGATCGTTCCGGGGTTCATCGATGCCCACGCCCACCCGCTCATGCTCGGCCAGATGATGAGCTGGGTGGACTGCGGCCCTGCCAAGGCCAAGAGCATCCCGGAGATCGTGGCCCTGCTCAAGGACGCGGCCGGCAGCATTCCCAACGGCCTGCCCGTGCGCGGCTACGGCTATGAGCACCGCAACCTCATCGAGGAGCGCCACCCCACCCGCTTCGAACTCGATGAGGTCGCCACGGACCGCGAGGTCTACCTGATGAACGCCTCCGGCCACGGCGGCGTGGTCAACTCCTTTACTTTCACCCTGCACGGCGTCAACCGCGAAACACCCAACCCGCAGGGCGGCGAGTTCTTCCGTGACGCCGGCGGCGAGCTGACCGGCGAGCTGTCCGACGCGGCCTGCAACATCCTCACCGGCCTGGAGGGCGTGAAGATCGGCCACCACGGCCCCAACTTCCACCTGGCCGACGAGCCGGAGGAGCACCTGCGCCAGCTCGGCGTTGCGCAGGAGAACTTCCTGGCCGGCGGCGTGACCAGCATCGGCGACGCGCAGGTGTCCCGCCGCGAGTTCGACATGTACCTGAAGCTGGCAGCGAACAACCAGCTCAAGGTCCGGGTGGGCATGTACCTGCTCTCCCACCTGCTCGACGACGCCCTCGACATGGGCCTGCACGGCCAGTTCGGCAACTCCCGGCTCAGCTTCGCCGGCATCAAGTTCTACGCCGACGGCACCCTGGGCGGTTGGACCGCGTACTTCCCCGACGGCTATGTGGGCGATCCCTGCCGCACGGGCCAGCTCTACCACGAGCCGGCCGCCTACAAGGAGCTGATCCACAAGGCGCACGCCGTCGGGCTGCAGACCGCCACCCACGCCCAGTCCCCCACGGCACTGGAAATGGTCATCGACGCCATCGAGTCGGCCCTGGCCGAACGGCCCGACGCCGACGCCCGCCACCGGATCGAACACTGCGGCCTGCCCACACCGGAGCAGATCAAGCGCATGGCCGACGCCGGAATCTACCCGGTCAACCAACCGCAGCACTACTACAACTGGGGTGAGGGCGTGCAGCAGGCCATCGGCACACCCGGCGAACGATTCAACCCGCTTGGCGAATTCATCGCGGCCGGCGTGCCGGTCACCATCAGCTCCGACGCACCCGTGGCCGATCCCCGCCCGCTCGAAGCCATCCAGGCGGCTGTCACCCGGGTGACCCGCAACGGACACCAACTCGGCCCGGACAACTTGCGCATCACCGCGCAGCAGGCCCTGGCCGGCCACACCATCAACGCGGCCAAGACGCTGGGCCGCGAGGCCGACCTCGGATCACTGGCCGCCGGCAAGCGCGCCGACTTTGCCGTCCTCACCCACGACCCGCTGACGCACGCCCCGGAACACATCGCCGGCATCGACGTCCTTGAAACCTGGGTCGACGGCAGCTGCCAGTACGCGGCAGACCCGGCCGCCGGCGGCCGCATGCACGTCCTCGACCACGCCACTTCCTGACAGGAGCACCACCGTGCAGACCAACACAGCGCAAACCAACACAGCGCAGACCAATCCAAGCGACATCGACGTCGCCCCCGGCAGCAGCCCCAGTGAAAGTGTTGTGAACAACGCCGGCTATGCCGTCCTGAAGACCCTGCGCAACTACGGCGTCGACGCGATCTTCGGCATCCCGGGCACCCACAACCTGGAGTTTTACCGCCACCTCGTGCCCCTGGGCATCCGCCCCGTCACCACCCGCCACGAACAAGGCGCCGGCTACGGCGCCGACGGCTGGGCGCAGCAGACCGGCCTACCGGGCGTTGTCATTACCACCTCGGGCCCCGGCTTGCTCAATGCGCTCTCCGCTGCGGGCACCGCGTACTGCGAATCCCGACCGCTGATCATCCTCTCCCCCGGTGTGCCTGAGGGCGAGGAATTTGCCGACATCGGGTCTCTGCACGAAACCAAGGATTCCACGGCGGCCGCCGGGGCCATTGTCGAATGGAGCCGCCGTGTCCACTCGGCCACGGAGGCCGTTGCGGCCGTCCACGACTCCTTCGAACTCTTCCGCTACGGCCGCCCACGCCCGATTCACATCGAGGTGCCCCTGAACATCCTCGAAAGCATCTCGGACTGCCCCGAGGAACTCCTTGCGGCAAAGCCGGTCCGGGCCGGCCAGGGCGCGCACGCCGCGGAGCTGCAGGCCGCCACTGCCTTGTTGCGCGATGCCGCCCGCCCCGTGATCCTGGCCGGCGGCGGCTCGATCCGGGCTGGCGCCGAACTGGCCGCTCTGGCTGAACTGCTGCAGTCCCCGGTAGTCACCACGCTTAACGGCAAGGGCGCAGTGCCCGAGAGCCACCCCCTGTCCCTGGGCTCGGACATCCGCCTGCCCGCCGCTCAGGAGCTCTGCGATGACGCGGACGTGCTGCTCATCGTCGGCTCCAAGGTGGGCGAGTCGGAGATGTGGGGCGGCAAGCTTGCACCCCGTGGCAAGGTCATCCGCGTGGACATCTTGGCCTCCCAGGCGGACAAGAACGTGGCCTCGGACCTCGCGCTCATCGGTGACGCCGCCGTCGTCGTGCCCCAACTCATCGCCGAACTCGGCCCGCTCAACCGTGCCACGGCGGACCTCGACGCCGTGCGGGACACCCTGCGCAGCCAGGCCCGGGCGCTCTCGCCCGAGCTGAGCCGGATCGCCGTGGAGGCGGCCTCCGTGCTGCCGTCCGACACCATCGTGGGCGGCGACTCCTCGCAGATCACCTACCTGGGCACGGCGTCGTTCATCCCCCAGGAACGCCCTCACTCCTTCCTCTACACGCCCGCCTACGCCACCCTCGGCTACGGCCTGCCGGCCTCGATTGGCGCCAAGATCGCCGCTCCGGAGCGCCCGGTGGTGTGCATCCTTGGCGACGGCGCCCTCATGTTCGCCGTGCAGGAATTGATGACGGCCGTGGAACAGCGCATCGACCTGGTGGTGGTGTGCGTGGACAACGGCGGCTACGCGGAAATCCGCGCCAATGAGGCCGACCGCGGGATCGCACCCGTGGGCGTGGACCTGGTCCAGCCGGATTGGGCCGCCCTCGCCACCGCGTTTGGCGGCACGGGCCGGAAGGTTGCGAGCGCCGCGGACTTTGCGCCCATGCTGGCTCGCGCCATCGAAAGCGGCGGGCTGCAGCTCCTCCACGTCCCGGTCGAGCTGTTCTCCGAACCCACGTCCCAGAGTTAGGACACCGCCATGACAATTTCCGCGACGGAACACGATGCCACGGCCGGCTTGACGACAGCGGCCAAGGCCACCGCGCAGCAGTGGGTTGATGACAACATGGGCCGGCTGTCGCTGTGGCACCGGCACATTTGGGACCTGGCTGAACCGGCCTGGCGCGAATACAAGTCCGCCGAGTGGTACGTGGAGCTGCTGCGTGCCGAGGGCTTTACGGTGGAGGCCGGCAGCGGCGACATGCCCACGGCCTTCAGCGCCCAATGGTCGCGGGGTACCGGCGGTCCCGTGCTGCTGACGTATGCCGAGTACGACGCCGTGCCTGGCAACTGCCAGTCGGCCGGCACGGCGGCGTCACCCCGGGACGGGCTGAGCCCGTACGCGCCCGGCCATACGGACCCGCACTCAGCGCTCGGCATCTCCACGCTTGCCGGGCTGCTCGGCGCCAAGCACGCCATGACGGTGCACGGCATCGACGGGACGCTCAAATACACAGGCGAGCCGGCCGAAAAGGTGCAGGGCTCCAAGGTGGTCCACGGCCTGCGCGGCTACTACGACGGCGTGGACGCGATCGTCAGCTTCCACCCCTTCTACATGCTGCCGCTATGCAACACGGCCCGCTGGGACACCCAGTGCGGCAGCTACTACAGCAAGGTCTACACGTTCGTCTGCGACGAGCCGGAGACCTGGCAGCTGAACGCCAACCCCAACTCCCCCATCCCGGCCTCGCACTCCGCGGCGCGGGCGCCGGGGGCCAACGTGGCGCTCATGG
>JBAUMA010000396.1:0-7203 GCA_049578485.1 Specibacter sp. | reverse complement strand
GGCGTGGGCCCAACCACCCGCTCGCAAGCGGCGGCATTTTTCCTTACTCCGGCTCGGCCAGTGAGTTCTTTGCCGCGACCGTCGCTTCCGTCATCTCGGCCAGGAACCGCTGCACCACGGCGAGCTCGTCCGGCGAGTAGTTCACCAGAGCCGTGCTCATGTGCGCTGCCAGGGGCGCGAAAAGTTCGCGCCCCACACTGCGGGCGTGATCCGTCATGGCGAGCTGGACTTGGCGGCGGTCCGTTTCGCTTCGTTGTCGGTTGACGTGCCCGGCCCGTTCCAAGCGGTCCACCAGTGCGGTCGTGGCCGGCGAGCTCAGGTGCAGGGCGTCGCCAAGTTTGCCCGGCGTCATGGCGTTGTCGGCCAGATCCGGGCGCACCAGATAGCCAAGGGCGTTCAAATCGGTGCGGTGAAGACCGTGCAGGGATGCCACACGTTCCACATATCGGTCCGATTCCAGGGAGAATTCCCGCATGGACGCCAACAGCCGGCCATAGGGATTGTGCGCTTTCATGCTTTCCATTTTCCGCCATGGTGGCGAAGATTGCGTACCAAAAGTCTCCACTATCTAATCTCTCCATGATGGAAGTAATGTGGTGGCATGGATCTTTTGAACTGGCAGCCCAAGCGATGGCTCCGTTTTACCTTGCCCGCCGTGTTGATCATCGTGTGGTTGGCCGTTGCGGGGTTGGGCGGGCCCACGTTTGGCAAAATCTCCGATGTCTCCACCAATGACCAGGCGGCCTTCCTGCCGGCCAGTGCGGAATCCACCGCCGTGCAGGCCTGGCAATCCAAGTTTGTCGACAGCGCCAGCATCCCGGCCGTGGTGGTGTTGACCTCGCCCAAGCCCCTGACCGAGGCGCAGCTGGGTGAATTCGCGGCCCTTTCGGCAAAGCTTGGCGCCGTCGCGGGCGTGCAGAAACCGCAGCCGCCGCAGGTCACTTCCATCGCTGGGCCCATTCCGTCCGGCGACAAGCTGGCGGTCGAGTTCCTGGTTCCGGTGGCCGACGCCGGGAACGTCAAGACCGTGGTGGGGGAGCTTCGCGGGGTGGTTGCCGCGAATTTGCCGGCCGGCATGAGCTCCTATGTGACCGGACCTGCCGGACTGACCGCGGATTTGGTCAGCGCCTTCTCCGGCATTGACGGGATACTGCTGCTCGTTGCCCTGCTGGCGGTCTTTGTCATCTTGCTGGTGGTCTACAGGTCGGTGGTGCTGCCGATTCTGGTGCTGTTGACCTCAGTCGTGGCGTTGTGTGGGGCCATCGTGGTGGTCTACTACTTGGCCAAGGGCGACGTCATCAAGCTCAACGGCCAGAGCCAGGGCATCCTCTCCATCCTGGTGATCGGCGCTGCCACGGATTATTCGCTGTTGCTTGTGGCCCGCTTCAGGGAGTCCCTGCACGATGTCCCTTCAAAATGGACAGCACTGGCCCGCGCCTACAAAGCCGCCTGGGAGCCGATTCTTGCCTCTGGGGCCACGGTCATCCTGGCCCTGCTGTGCCTGCTGTTCTCGGATTTGAATTCCAACCGCAGCCTGGGCCCCATTGCCGCCATCGGCATCTTCTTCTCGCTCCTGGCGGCGCTGTCGTTCCTGCCGGCCCTGCTCCTGGCTTTTGGCCGCGGGGCCTTTTGGCCATTCCGTCCCAAGGTCGAGCATGCGCACAAGCACGCGGTGGCCGAGGCGGCGCCCGGCCAAGTTGCCACGGACCAGGACGACGTCGTCCGCGGCTTGGCGGGGATCGGCGGGCTGTGGCGCTGGGTTGGCTTGTTG
The DNA here is from genome assembly GCA_049578485.1 of Specibacter sp. Taxonomy (GTDB): domain Bacteria; phylum Actinomycetota; class Actinomycetes; order Actinomycetales; family Micrococcaceae; genus Specibacter. Next base: position 5,432 of record JBAUMA010000396.1, on the reverse strand, counting down.
ATCGCGCGGCGCCCGAGGGCTACGTGGGTGGTTACCTTGATCCTGCTGCTTGCGGCCGGCAGTGGCGTGTTGCAGCTGCAGGCCAACGGCGTCTCGCAAACCCAGGTCATCCTTGGACCCAGCAATGCCGTGGACGGCCAGAAGGCGTTGGCGGCACACTTTGACGCCGGAACCGGCAGCCCCGTGCTGATCATCGCAGACCAAGGCAAACAAGCGCAGGTGGTCACCGCCGTCGAACGTGTCAAGGGCATTGGCGCCGCCAGCGCTTACACTGGCGCCGGCCGGCCGGACCAAGCCGCGGCTCCGGTGGTCAAAGAGGGCCGCGTCATGATTGAGGCAACACTGACTGACCAGGCGGATTCGTCGGCGGCCGAGCAGGTGGTGAAGGATTTGCGGGCGCAGTTGCCCGCCGTGGATGCGGGGGCCCTGGTGGGCGGCGTGAGCGCCATCGCCCTGGACACCAACGTCACGGCGCAAAGCGACCTGCGCAAGATTGTGCCGCTGGTGCTGGCCGTCATCTTGCTGGTGCTCATGTTGTTGCTGCGCTCCATTGTGGCCCCGCTGGTGCTCATCGGCTCGGTGGTGCTGTCCTATGCCGCGGCCATGGGGGTGTCGGCAATCGTGTTCAACCACGTCTTTGGCTTCCCCGGCGCCGATGCGACAGTGCCGTTGTTTGGATTTGTGTTCCTGGTGGCGCTTGGGGTGGACTACAACATCTTCCTCATGACCCGGGTGCGCGAGGAGGCCAAAACCATGGGCACCAGGGCCGGAGTGCTGCGCGGGCTGGGCAAGACCGGCAGCGTGATCACCTCCGCCGGGGTGGTGCTTGCCGCAACCTTTGCCGCTTTGGGAGTGATTCCGCTGCTGTTCCTGGCGCAGCTGGCCTTCATCGTGGCCTTCGGCGTGCTGCTGGACACCGTGGTGGTGCGCTCGCTGCTGGTGCCGGCGCTGAGCTACGACATCGGGCGGCGCCTGTGGTGGCCGTCCAGGCTGGGCCGCCCGGAGTAACGGCGTGGCCCGGCGATCTGCTTGACGCACGGATAGTGTCATGTGATATTTTACTAAGGGAAATGAGGGCCCTCGGCGCGCGGGAATCATCCCAACGGATCACTGGGAAAAGGATGGGCATGGACGCCACTGACTGGAAAGTCAGCACGGTTGACTATCACACGGCCGGGGAGCCGTTTCGCATCGTTCCGGAACTGCCCTTCGATATTCCGGGGGACACCGTGCTGGAACGCCGCCAAAATGCCGAGACCGGGCCGGCCAACACCCTGCGGCAACTCCTGGGCAATGAGCCCCGCGGCCACGCCGACATGTATGGCGGCTTCATCGTCCCGCCCAATGACTCCGGCGCCCACTTCGGTGTCCTGTTCTGGCACAAGGATGGCTTCTCCACCGCCTGCGGCCACGGCACCATCGCCCTGGGTGCCTGGACCGTCCGCACCGGCCTGGTTGAGGCGCCCGACGACGGCGACACCGACGTGGTGATCGACGTCCCGTCCGGACGCGTCACGGCCACCGTCACGATGGCCGGCGGGGAGATCGACGCCGTGACGTTTCGCAATGTCCCCTCCTTCGTCGCCTCCCGCGACATTGAGGTGGAAACACCCGGCTTCGGCACGCTGCGCGTGGACGTGCTCTGGGGCGGGGCACTGTACGCGTCGCTGCCGGCGCAGGCAGCAGGCCTGGAGGTCGCGCCGTCGTGCTTGAACCAGCTCATTGAGGCGGGGCGGCAGATTAAGGCCGCGCTCGCGGACCACCCTGCCGCCCGGCACCCCAGTGAGCCGCGCCTGGACGGCATTTACGGCACCATTTTCCACGAAGCAGCCACGGCCCAAGCCGGCACGCTGGTGCAACGCAATGTCACGATCTTTGCCGACGGCCAGGTGGACAGGTCGCCGTGCGGCTCCGGAACCGCGGCCCGCGTGGCATCCCTGGACGACGCCGGGGAACTGGCGGACGGGGCGGCCCTGGACCACTATTCGATCATCGATTCCCACTTCACGGCCTCGGTGATCAGCCGGGAGCCCGGCGGCGTGGTGGTGGGCGTGCACGGTAACGCCTTCCCCGTGGGCGAATGCACGTTCGCGCTGGACCCGCGCGACGACCTCGGCCTAGGGTTTGTGCTGCGTTGATACGCCGTGCCGCCGCCCGGGCGGCTTCTTGGACACTGCCGGGCTTGAGATGATGGACTGATGAGCGAAACGAACTACACCTTGCCCGGCATGCACGTCACGGACTTCACAGTCACGGTGCCCCTGAACTGGTTTGATGAGGCAAATACGGAAACCATTGTGGTTTTTGCCCGTGAACTGGTGGATCCGGCACGGAGGGCCGAGGACTTGCCCGTCATGGTGTTCCTGCAGGGCGGACCCGGCGGCAAGGGCCCGAGGCCTCTTGGCGCGAGCGGCTGGATCGGCCAGGCCTTGAAAACCCACCGCGTGGTGCTCCTTGACCAGCGCGGCACGGGCCGCAGCACCCGCGTGGACGCGGCCATCATGGCCCACTTCCCCGACGCCTCCGCCGGTGCCGACTACTTGTCCCGTTTCCGGGCCGACTCGATCGTGGCCGACGCCGAACACATCCGCAAAACCCGCTTTGGCGGGCGCCGCTGGTCGACCATGGGGCAAAGCTACGGCGGCTTCCTGACCCTGACGTACCTCTCCGTGGCCCCCGAGGCGCTCACGGCCTGCTACGTCACGGGCGGCCTGGCGAGCATCCGGCCCGACGCCTCCGAGGTGTACCGGCGCACTTTCCCGCGCACGGCGGGCAAGAACCGCGAGTTCTACGCCCGCTACCCGCACGCCGTCGACCATGTGGCGGCCATTGCGGAGCACCTCTCCGCCAACGACGTCCGGCTGCCCGACGGCGACCGACTCACGGTGCGCCGGCTGCAAACCCTTGGCCTGGACTTTGGCATGAAGCCCGGCTTCGAGCGCGTGCACTGGCTGCTGGAGGAGGCTTTCTCGGACGACGGCGCCCGCCTCAGCGACGGCTTCTTGGCCCAGATCCAGGCCCGCACCTCCTATGCCGAGAACCCCTTGTTCGCCGTCATGCAGGAGAGCATCTACTCGCATGCAGCCAACGGCCCCACCAACTGGGCCGCCCAGCGCGAACTGGCCCTGCACCCCGAATTCGCCGAGACAGCCAGGCCCCTGATGTTCACCGGTGAGATGATGTTCCCGTGGATGTTTGAGGAGATCCGCCTCCTGCGCCCCTTCGCCGGGGCCGTCACCGAGCTGGCCCGCCGCGACACCCACAGCACTTTGTACGACGTCGACAGGCTCGCCGCCAATGAAATCCCCGTCGCCGCGGCCGTCTACTACGACGACATGTACGTCGATGCCGGACTGCAGCTGGAAACCGCCGACGCCGTGGGCAATGTCCACGCCTGGGTCACCAATGAATTTGAGCACGACGGCATTGGGGACGACAAAGTTTTTGCCTATTTACGCTCTACGATTGCCCAGCTGGGCGGAGGAATTTCCGAATGACATCAAGTGACAGCGTGACAACCCGTTCCATGCCGGCCCCGGCGGTCCCGGACTCCCGCATGCCGCGCCTGGCCAACGTCCCCGCGTTCACCGAGTACATGAGCAAGGGCTGGGGCACCCCGGATAGGACCCCGCCCGTGGTGGCGGGCGCCGCCGCGGCCGCAGGGGTACACCGTGGCCTCGTCTCGGAGCAGTTCCCGGGCCAGGCCTTGATGGTTGGCGCCGGAACCGCCCCCGTGCGCAGCAATGACACGTATTACGATTTCCGCCCCGACTCCGACTTTTACTGGCTCACGGGTGCCGCGATCGAAGGCGCCGTACTGGTCATGACGCCGTCGGGCTCCTCCCACGACGCCACGCTGTACATCCCGGCGCCGTTCTATGCTGACGATCCCCGGTTCTTCACGAACGCCGCGCACGGTGAAATGTGGGTCGGCTCGGCCCCCGATTTCCCCGACTGGGCGCAGGCACTTTCCCTGCCCGTCAAGCCGCTCTCGGAGCTTGATGCCGGCATCGTCGCCGCAATGCGCGCCGGCTCGGAAACCCTTGCCGCGGGCTTGATGCCCGCCGACGTCCGTACCCGGCACGGGATTGCCGACGGCGGCGAGCTGGGCCGGGTCCTGTCCACGCTGCGCATGGTCAAGGACGACTGGGAGATTGCCCAGCTGAAGGAAGCCGTGGACCATACGGTGGACGGTTTTGCCGCCGTCGTACGTGAAGTCCCCAACGCCATCAAGGCCGGCGGGGAGCGCTGGCTGCAGGGCACTTTCGACCGCCACGCCCGCACGTATGGCAACGGCGTCGGCTACGCGACCATCGTGGGCAGCGGCAAGCACGCCCCCACGCTGCACTGGGTGCGCTGCGACGGCCCGGTTCTGGAAGACGCCACGCTCCTGCTGGACATGGGCGTGGAGACTAACAGCTTCTACACGGCCGACGTCACGCGCACCTTCCCGGGTTCCGGAACCTTCAGCCCCATCCAGCGCCAGGTGCACGACCTCGTGGAGACGTCCCACCGGGCCGGCCTGGCCCAGGTGGGCCCGGGCAAGTACTTTGCCGACTTCCACGAGGCCTGCATGGAGGTCATCGCCAACGGCCTGAACGACTGGGGCCTGCTGCCGGTCTCGGTGGACGAGGCGCTGTCGCCGAAGGGCCAGCACCACCGCCGCTACCTGGTGTGCGGCGTGGGCCACCACCTGGGCCTGGACTGCCATGACTGTTCGCAGTCCAGCTACGAAAGCTACCAAGGTGCGCCCATGGTGTCGGGCATGGTGCTGACGGTGGAGCCGGGCTTGTACTTCCACGAGCACGACCTCACGCTGCCGCCGGAACTGCGCGGCATCGGCGTGCGCCTGGAGGACGACATCGTGGTGACCGAGACCGGCTCCGACGTCATCTCGGACGCATTGCCCCTGGATGCGTCGGGCATCGAGGCCTGGATGAAGCTGGTCCAAAAGGGCTAGCCCTATGCGCAAGGGCGCCTGCGGAACACTCGTTCCGCGGGCGCCCTTGCGCATTCCGGCCCGGACGATGGCGCAAACAATGGTCTTACCCATCTTGTGACATGTGACATTGTACTGTATCGTGAGGGTAATCACTTTCCCTGTTGATTCGTTTGGACCTGGCAAAGGAGCCTCTCATGACAACCCGCACACAGCCCTGGCAGGGCATCCACGTAGCCACGGCACTTCCCTTCAACGACGACATGAGCGTTGACTATGCCGCTTTTGCCGAAAATGTTGCCTGGCTTGCCGACAACGGCTGCGACGGCGTCTGCCCCAACGGCTCGCTCGGCGAATACCAGACCTTGACGGACGGAGAGCGGGCCAAGGTGGTCGAGACCGCCGTCGCCGCGTCACCTGCAGGCTTCACCGTCATGCCCGGTGTTGCCGCCTACGGGGCCGACGAGTCCCGCCGCTGGGCCGAGCAGGCCCG
>JBAUMA010000395.1:0-1529 GCA_049578485.1 Specibacter sp. | reverse complement strand
CCTCCAACGTGGACGATCAGCTGCGCGACGCCGATGGCGCCATCGTGGGCAGTTATCTGAAGGACACCCACGTGGACACGGGCCTCATTGTGGCCGAGCACGTGGAAAAGCTCATGCGCGAAGTGCGCCGGGTGCGCGACGGCGTGTTGGCGCCGGTGCTGAGCCCGGCCCTGGGGGAGTGAGCCGGGTGAAGGTGCTGGCCCGCGAGGTGACCGCGGAGAGCTTTGCCCCGTTCGGGAAGGTGCAAGCCTTTGGGCTGGGGAAGCCGGCCGATGACGATGGCAGCCTGGTGGTGACCGCGGGCGACGGCTGGAACGACGCCTTCACCGCCAAGCCGCTCATCAGCACCAACGGCAGCCTGGGGATCACCCTGGGCCCGGCCGCCCCGTTCAGCACCAGACAGATGGAACGCCACCTGCTGACGGAGGAGGCGTTGTTCCCCGCGGACGCGCCGCTGGTGTTGGCCGTGGCCGCCCCCACCGACGCCGGCGCACCCAGCGCCGCGGACATCCGGGCATTCGTGATCAACCCGGGCACCGCCGTCGTCCTGCACGAGGGCACCTGGCATGATGCCTGCCGCGGGGCGGACCGCGACACCCATTACTACTGGATGGCCACGTGCGGCCTGGAGGGCTCCACCTGGACGGACGTGGACGGCGGCCCCGTACGGGTTGAGCTGGTACCGGAAGAAGAGGCTGAAAATGACTGAGAACCAGGCGCCGGAGACGGCGTTCTTCATTGGCGATGTGGCCGTGGACGACTACTTCACGGCGGACCGCTGGCCGGGGCTGGCGGACAAGGCTGCGTTCAGTGAGAGCACCAGTTACGTGGGCGGCATGATCGCCAACGCCGCCTCGGTGCACGCGGGCCTGGGCGGGGCCACGGAATTCATTTCCCTGCTCAACCACGGGGCGCTGTCGCAGCGGCTGTGCGACGACCTGGGCGAGCACGGCGTTGGCACGGCGCACATGTTGTACGACCCCAAGGTGCCCGATTCGCGGAACATGATCTTCCTGGTGGGCGGCGAGCACGTGGTGCTTTACGTCGAGACGGGGGACATGCCCATGGTGCTGACCGAGCCGGCGCTCGCCGCGCTGCAGAGCCCGGGCTTCCTGTACACCACGTTGTCGCGCGCCAAGCGGCTGCGGGCGGGTGCGTTGGCCGGCGCCGAGGTTTTGGCACAGCTACGCGATTATGGCCGGAGGACGGTGTTCGACCTGGACGTGGAGGGCTTTGAGCCCGGCGACGAGGCGTCCCTTGAGGGCGCCGAGGTGGTGGTCATGAACGAGATCGGCTTCAACCTGTCCTTCGGTTCGCCGGACGTTACCGCCGTGAACGCTTGGATGGCGAAGCACAGTGTGAAGGCGGTGATCCGCACGCTGGCGGCCGCCGGTGCCGAGCTGTACGACGGCGACGGCGTCACCCTGGTGCCGGGGCACCGCGTTGACGTGGTGGACGTGACGGGGGCCGGCGACACCTTTGGCGGTGCGCTGGTGTTTGCGTTGTCGGCGATGGCCAGCATGGCGGAG
>JBAUMA010000394.1:0-16333 GCA_049578485.1 Specibacter sp. | reverse complement strand
CAGTAAAACGCGCGGATCCGGCCCCCGCCGGTCATCTGCAGTGCACCGACCAGGGTGCATTCGGCACACAGCGTCAGCCCGTAGCTGGCGTTTTCCACGTTGCAGCCACTGACCATCCGCCCGTCCTCGAGCAGGGCGGCCGCGCCGACGGGGAATTTCGAGTACGGGGAATAGGACTTGGCCATGGCCGCGGTGGCGGCCTCGCGCAGGGACTCCCAGACGACGTCGTCGATTTCAGTAGTCATGATCGCCCGCCTAGCCCTTGATGTACGGTTCGCCGTCGGCCGCGGGGGCCCGGGACTTGCCGACAAATCCGGACACGGCCAGGATGGTCAGCGCGTACGGCAGCATGGCCAGGAACTGTCCATCGATGGGCGTACCGGCCAGGGACAGGATGCTTTGCAGGTTGCCTGCGACGCCGAACAACAGGGCAGCCAGTGCCGCACCGATCGGGTTCCAGCGGCCAAAGATCAGCGCGGCCAGCGCAATGAAGCCCAGCCCGCCGGTCATGTCCTTGCTGAAGCTGCTCACTGCGACCAGGGTGAAGTAGGCGCCGCCAATGCCGGCGATGGCGCCACCGGCCAGGACGTTCAGGAAGCGGGTCCGGTTGACGTTGATACCCACCGTGTCGGCGGCCTTGGGGTGCTCGCCAACGGCGCGGATGCGCAGGCCCCAGCGGGTTCGGAAGAGGCCGAACCAAATGGCGATGACCAAGACGATCATCAGGTACCCGATCAATGACTGTTGGAACAGTGTGGGCCCGATGATCGGGATTTCAGAAAGGAATGGAATGGGCAGCTCGGGCAAGTGCGCCGGCTGGTTGTAGATGGTGGCGCCGTCGACCTTGATCTTCATGATCTTCTCGAACAGGAAGCCGGTCAAGCCGGAGACCAACACGTTGAGCACCACGCCGACGATGATCTGGTTGACCACGTACTTGATGCTGAAAACGGCCAGCAGGAAGGACACCAGCACACCGGCAACGGCCGCGGCGAAAAGGCCCGCAAACGCATTCTGCGTGATGGACGCGACGAGGGCGGCGGTGAACGCGCCGGCCAGCAACTGGCCTTCGATGGCGATGTTGACGACGCCGGAACGCTCACACAGCACGCCCGAGAGCGAGCCGAAAACGAGCGGAGTGGTGATCAACATGGCGCCCGTAAAAAGGCCCACGAGGGTGATGTTCTGGGTGGTGGTGCCGCCAATGATCCACACGAGCAGGCCGACGACGAATACGGCCGAGAACGTCATGGTCACCCACTTGGCAACGAAGGCCTCATTCTTGGTCTGCAAGTAGGCCAGCACGGCCAGCGCAACACAGACCAGCGCGGCGATCCAGCCGAATGTCTTGGCTGACAGGACCAGGTTGGGCACCTGCCAGGCATCGTTTTCCTGCGAAATACGGAACGTGGCGTCGCCGGATGGGCCGAACAAGGCGAAAATGATCACGGCGAAAAGAGCAAGGATCCCGAGCAGGATGGGTATCTTCCAGCTGCGGACCGCCAGTCGGTTGTCCAGCTTTGCCTTGTCCAGGGCTGCGGTGGCGCTCATGCGCTGACTCCTTCACGGCGGGTGGCCTTGATGCGGAACATGGCCCGGATCAGCGGCGGGGCGGCGATGAACAGCACGATCAGTGACTGCACCACGGCAACAATGTCAATGGAAACGTCGGCGTTGACGGCCATGGAGGTGCCGCCCGCCTTGAATGCGCCGAACAGGATCGCTGCGAAGAACGTCCCCCACGGTTTGGAACGGCCCAGCAGGGCCACGGTGATGGCATCGAAGCCAATGCTGCCGGCGATGTCAGCGTTGAGGGACTTCTCCGTGCCGGCAACCTGAACCACGCCGGCCAACCCCGCGAGGGCGCCCGAGATCAGCATGACGAGGATGTAACCGCGCGAGACGAGCATTCCCGCGGTCTGGGCGGCCTTAGGGTTCGCGCCGATGGCCCGGAATTCAAAACCCAGGGTGGAACGGTTGAGCAGCCAGGCAACGCCGAGGACGGCGAGGATGGCAATGATGAACCCGGCGTTCAGGCGCAGGTTCGGTCCCAGGATCTGCGGCAGCAGCGCCGAATCCGGCATGGGCGGGCTGACCGGGTTGGTCTTTGCGGGATCACGGAGCCCGTTCTTCAGCAGGTAAAGCACCAACGACGCCGCAATGTAGTTGAGCATGATCGTCACGATCACCTCGTGCGCCCCCGTGCGGGCCTTCAGGACGCCGGCGATGCCGGCCCAGATGGCGCCACCGAGTGCGCCGGCGATGATGACCGCGAGCAAGTGGATGACCGGGGGAAGGTTCATTTCAAAACCGACCGCGCCGGCAAACGTGGCGCCGATCAGGATCTGGCCCTGGGCACCAATGTTAAACAGCCCTGTGCGGAAAGCCAGCGTGACGGCCAGGCCGGCCAGAATCAGCGGGGTGGCGAACGTCAAAGTCTCAAAGATGCCCAACTGGCCCTGCCAGGTGCGGGCCGTGGGGTCGTAGGTGGCCCCGCGCCACAGTGCGCCGTAGGCTTCCGAGACAGCCGACCACATGGCCGAGAACGTGGCGCCGGGATCGGCGAAGAAGTAACCGGAGGCAGCCGTGACTGCGGGATCGGTGAAGGCTATCAAAAGCCCGCCTATCACCAGGGCCACAAACACTGCCAAGACGGAGATCACGGCATTGCCGCTCATGATCTCCCGAATGATCCGGGATCCCTGGGCTTGTGGTGCCTCCGGTTTTTTTGCCGGAGGCGCCGTTTGTACCTCGCTCATGCCTTATCCTCTTCGTTTGTGCCCTCGGAGCGCTCAACTGCGGCCGCATCCAGGTGTGCCTGTGCTTCCTCGGCGTTCAGCCCTGCCATCATCAGTCCCAGCAGGTCGCGGTTCGATTTGCCGGGGACGATTCCCATCAATTTGCCGGCGAACAGCACGGCAATCCTGTCGGCGAGCTCCAGCACCTCATCCAGTTCGGTCGAGACGATGATGACGGGGGTGCCAACATCCCGTTCGGCCACGATGCGCTTGTGCAGGAATTCAATGGATCCGACGTCGACGCCGCGGGTGGGCTGGGAGGCAATGAACAGCTTCAACGGCCGGGACAGTTCCCGGGCCAGCACCACTTTTTGCTGGTTTCCGCCGGACAGCGTAGACACGGCGTCCTGTGCGGACTGTGTGCGAACGTCGAATTCGTCCACCTTCGACAGCGCATTCTTGGCGATCGCGGCCCGGTTCAGGGTGCCGCCGCGGGAGAACTCCGGCTTCGAGTACAGGTCCAGGACCAGGTTCTCGGCGATGGAGAACTCCCCCACGAGCCCGTCATCCTGGCGGTCCTCGGGTACGAAGCCGACGCCGGCGTCCAGGATCTGGCGGACGCTCTTGCCCACCAATTCCACGCCGCCGAGCTTGATGGAGCCCTGCACTCGCTTGTGCAGGCCCAACACAGCCTCGGTCAATTCGGTCTGTCCGTTGCCCTGGACGCCGGCGACGGCGAGGATCTCACCCTGGGCGACGGAGAAGGTGACGTCGTCCAGCAGCCGCTGTCCGACGTCGCTCATCACGCTCAAGTTCTTTACCGTGAAGGTGACCTCACCGGGTTCGGCGTCGGCCTTGTTCAGGTTCAGGCTCACGGAGCGGCCCACCATCATGGAGGCCAACTCGGTGGTGGCGGCGGACGGGTCGGCCGTGCCTACCACCTTGCCGCGGCGGATCACGGTGATTTTGTCCGAGACGGCCTTGACCTCGCGAAGCTTGTGGGAAATGAACACGAGGGACGTGCCGTTGGCGCGCAGCTGGCCCATGATGTCCATGAGCTCGTCGGTCTCCTGCGGGGTCAGCACGGCCGTGGGCTCGTCGAGGATCAGGATCTTGGCGTTGCGAACCAGCGCCTTGATGATTTCCACGCGCTGCTGGACGCCCACGGGGAGGTCCTCCACAAGCGCGTCAGGATCGACGTCGAAGCCGAACTTGGCGGATATTTCGCGGATCTTCCGGCGCGTGTCCTCCAAGTTCAGGATGCCGCCAAAAGTGGTGGATTCCCCACCGAGGGCCACGTTTTCGGCCACCGTGAACACCGGCACCAGCATGAAGTGCTGGTGCACCATGCCAATGCCTGCTGCCATGGCGTCTGCCGGACCGGCAAACTTTACGGGCTTGTCGTCGATGAGGATTTCGCCGGCCGTGGGTTCGTACAGGCCGTACAGGACGTTCATGAGGGTGGATTTGCCGGCGCCGTTTTCGCCCAGAAGGCTGTGAATCTCACCCGACTCAACCACCAGATCAATATGGTCGTTGGCTACCAGGGCACCAAAGCTTTTGGTGATGCCCTTGAGTTCTAGTTTCAAGGAATTAACCCGTCTACGTAAAAATGATGGAAAGAGAGGCCAAACGGACTGTGCGCCGCACCGCCAGCCAAAGCTGTCGGTACGGCGCATCAGTGCCTGTGTGGGGATGTTACTTGGGGCTGGCCTTCGACTCAACCTTGATGGAGCCGTCGATGATGCCCTTCTTGATTGCATCAAGCTGCGTCTTCGTATCGGCGCTCACGGAGGAGTCGAGATCGTGGAACGGCGCGATGGCCACGCCGCCGTTGTCGAGCGTGCCGACATACGCGGTGTTGTCGAGCTTCCCGGCGATGTCGTCCTTGACGATGTTCTCCACGGCAACGCCCATGGTCTTGATGACGGAGGTCAACAGGATGGACTTGTAGGTGGGGGCGGTCAGGTAACCGTCGGAGTCAACCCACACCAGCTTGACGTCCTTGCCACCCTTGTTGGCGGCCAGGATGGCGTCACCGGCACCCTTGCCGAGCGGGCCGGCAACCGGCATCACGACGTCGGCACCGTCACCGATGAGGTTGTTGGTGGCCTTGGTGCCTTCCTGGATGATGTCGAAGGTGTTGGCGAACAAGCCCTGCTGCGTGGCCTTGTTCCAGCCCAGGAGCTGAACGTTCTTGCTGTTCTTTTCGTTGTAGTAGCTCACGCCATCGGCGAAGCCGTCCATGAAGATCGTGACGGTGGGGATGTTGATGCCGCCGAAGGTGCCCACTTTGCCGGTCTTGGAGACCGAAGCTGCCGTGTAACCGGCCATGAAGGCGGCCTGGGCCGTGTTGTAAACAACCGGCTTGACGTTCGGCAGCGCGATGCTGCTGTCATCGATGATTGCGTAGTGCAGGTCCTTGTTGGCTGTCGCGGCCTTCTTGGTGGCGTCCGCAAGGTTGAATCCGACGGTGAACGTCAGGTTGCAGCCGGCGTTGGCCATCTGGTTCAGGTTCGGCTCGTAGTCGGCGCTGGTCGAGGACTGGGCCTCCTTCATCTTGATGCCCAGGTCCGTGACCGACTTTTTCATGCCCTCATAGGAGGACTGGTTGAATGACTGGTCGTCGAAACCGCCGGCATCGGAGACGATGCAGCCGAGGTAGTTGGCGGCCTTGGCGCTGTCGGTATTGCTGCCGCCTGCCGGTGCCGGGGCCTGGCCGCAACCGGTCAACAGGAGCGCCGTTGCCCCCAGTGCCACGGTTCCGACGGCGGCTGTGCGCTTAAGCGAGCCAAAAAACTTGTTCTTCAAAATTCCTCCAGGGTAGTTAAAAGGCACCGCAGCGGAGTCCCAAGAAGAAAGATTTGGCGAAAAGGTCTTGCGTACCGCCGAATGGCCCCCCACCTGCAGGTACGCAATTGTTCCGGCCCGCTCGTGGAAACACCCGCTGCGTTGCGCTGTTGAGAACACCCTAATATGAGATTTTGCCCACGGGTAGGCCGGAATGGCATTCCCCAACATTTGTTGGTGAACCGTTACCAAACAGCTTAGGCGCCCTCATCAAGCCATCCTCCGGGGCACTCACGGGATGGGGCTACCTGGCGGGGCCGTGCCGTCAGCCGGCGGGGCGAAGCGTGCGCAACGCCGCGGCGCACAGCACCCTGATGCCCACCGAAAGGGCACGCTCGTCAACGATGTAGTCGCCCCTGTGGAGATCGAATTCCTCACCGCCCGGAACATGGGTGCCAAGGCGCATGAGCGAACCGGGGACGTCTTGCAGGAACCAGGCAAAATCCTCCCCGCCCATGGACTGCGGGGCCAGGACCACTGACTCCTCCCCCAGTTCGGCGCGGGCTGCCGCCTCGATCAGGGCGGTTTCATGTTCGGAGTTCACCACAGGGGGCACACCGCGGGTGTGTTCCAGGTGCACGTCCACCCCGTAGGGGGCCGCCACCTGCTGCACCACCTCATCGAGCAGTTCGCCTGCCGCATGCCAGGCATCCCGGTCCAGGCAGCGCATGGTGCCGCTCATGACGCCCTGGCCGGGGATGGCGTTTGGCGCCGAGCCGGCGCTGATCTGGCCCCACACCATGGAAACGCCGCTGCGCACGTCCACGCGCCGGGACAACACGGCCGGGACGTTGATCGCAATCTGTGCCAGCGCGAAGACCAGGTCCTCGGTCAGGTGCGGGCGGGAGGTGTGGCCGCCGCGCCCGGTGAGTTCAATCTTGATGGTGTCGGAGGCGCTCGTGATGGGCCCGATCCGGGTTCCGATCTTGCCCACGTCGATCCGTGGATCGCAGTGCAGGGCCATCATGCGCGGAACGCCGTCGAGGGCACCCTGCTCTATGCAGGACAACGCCCCTCCGGGCATGGTTTCCTCGGCTGGCTGGAAGATGATGCGGATGGTCCCGCCCAGGGGTGCTTCCTGGTGCATGGCGGCCAGGACCAGGGCGATGCCGAGCATGCTGGCGGTGTGGAAGTCGTGGCCGCAACCGTGGGTCACCCCGTGATTGCGGGAGGCGAAGGGAAGCCCCGTCTCCTCGATGATGGGGAGGGCGTCGATGTCCCCGCGCAACGCCGTCGTGATGGGGCCTTCGCCGACGTCGACAATCACGCCGGTGCCCTGCAGGCGCCGGGGGGCCAGGCCCGCGGCCGTGAGGCGGTCGTAGATGACGGTGGTGGTGCGGTGCTCCTGGAACGAGAGCTCCGGGTGCGCGTGCAGGTCCCGGCGGAACTCAATGATCTCCTCGATCAGGGGTTCCAGCCAGGGCCCCACCAGCTCGGTCGGTTCTGTTTCCAGCGAATAGTTGCGCACATCCCAAACTCTAGCCATGTCACCACGCAGGAGCGTCATTGGCGGCGCTGCGTTACAAAACGTCGGTGTCGCCCTTGGCCTTCAATCCGTCCACGGCGTTCTTGACGAGCTGGGAGTGGGCGCGGGTGGTCACCAGGAGGGCGTCGGGGGTGTCCACGACCACCACGTCCTGGATGCCGATCAGGGCGATGACGCGCTTGGTGTCCGTCACCACGATCCCGCTGCTGTCTTCGGTGAACACGCGTGCGCCCTCACCCATGACGGTGACGGCGTCAACTTCCCGGGCGTTGTTAAGGCGGGCGATCGCGGCAAAGTCGCCAACATCGTCCCAGCTGAAGGTTCCGGGAATGACCGCCACATCACCGGCGTCGGCGGCCGGCTCGGCAACGGCATAGTCGATGGCGATCTTGGGCAGGGTGGGCCAGACCCTGTTCTTCACGGCCACCCGGTCGGGGGTGTCCCAGGCCCGGGCGATCTCCATCAGGCCGTCATAGAGGGCCGGTTCGTTGGCCTTCAGGTGGCGCAGCATCAGTTCCACGGGGGCCACGAACATGCCCGCGTTCCAGTTGTAGTCGCCACTGGCCAAGTATTGTTCGGCAATTTCCTGGCTGGGCTTTTCCACGAACTTCACGACGGCGTGCGCGCTGGGTGCCCCATCGATGTGCAGTGCCTCACCGGTGCGGACGTAGCCGAATCCCGTGGAGGCATGGGTCGGCTTGATCCCGATCGTGACGATCTTGCCCGTGGCCGCCGTGTAGATGGCCTCCCGGACGGCGTCCTGGAACGCGGCAACGGGGCTGATGACCTGATCCGCCGCAAACGAGCCCATGATGATCTCGGGGTCACGCAGGTACAAAATCGCGGCAGCCAGCCCGATCGCGGCGCCGGAGTCCTTGGGCTCGGTTTCCAGGACCAAATCCTCGTCGGCAACCTCGGGCAGCTGGCGGCACACGGCGTCGCGGTGGGCCTCGCCGGTCACCAGCATCACGCTGTTGCCGCTCAGCGGCTCCAGGCGGTCATAGGTGGCGCGCAGGAGCGTGCTCCCGCTGCCGGTGAGGTCGTGCAGGAACTTGGGTGCCGCGGCGCGGGAGAGCGGCCACAGCCTGGTCCCGACACCCCCGGCCGGAATAACTGCGAAAAACTTATCGAGTGGCCCAACTCCGGGCTGGACGGGGGAGGCCGATTTTTGCGTATTCATCACTCCCACCCTAGGCGATGGGGGCGAAATTCCCGTGATTTCAGCGTAAATCCCACCCTCCGGTCGGAGCCGGGGCACCCGGCGTCGTCCCTGGGGATGATGGGTCGGCACCCGAAACGGTGGCAGCGCTGGGCAATATACCCTCCCGGGGGACACGCCTGTGATTTGTCGCATAGAGCAAGGAGTGCCTAAGTTGAATATGCTGTAAGCGAAGCCTAAGTTTAGGCAAAGTTATGAGTGCTCACGCCGTGTGCGTTTCCCCGCGTGGAACCACGCCAGCGTCACGGTGATGCAGGAAGGTTTATTCAGTGCCGACAAAACCAGCTGGCACTCTGTACCGCGGCCGTGAAGGCATGTGGTCCTGGGTGGGACACCGGATTACCGGTGTGGTGATTTTCGTTTTCTTGTTGGTGCACGTTTTGGACACCTCCTTGGTGCGGGTGTCTCCCGAAGCGTACACAGCAGTTATTGGGGCCTATAAGAACCCCATCATGGGCCTGGGCGAGGCCGGCCTCGTCGCAGCAATCGTGTTCCACGCCTTCAACGGCCTGCGCATCATTGCCATCGACTTTTGGAAGAAGGGTCCCAAGTACCAGCGTCAGCTGCTCTGGGGCGTTCTTGCACTGTGGGCTGTGACCATGATTCCATTCCTGATCCGCCACCTCACCATTGTCTTCTCCAATTTCTTCGGGGGGCACTAAATGAGTTCCAAAATTATTGAATCCCCACGCTCGGACAGCGCCCAGTCGCCGAAGTACAAGCGCTCCAAGGGGGCTGGCGGCAGCTTCGAGATGGTTGCCTGGCTGTTCATGCGCCTCTCCGGCGTGGTCCTGATCGTGCTGATCTTCGGGCACCTGTTCGTCAACCTCATGGTGGGCCAGGGCATCCACGCGATCGACTTCGGCTTCGTGGCCGGCAAGTGGTCCAGCCCGTTCTGGCAGGTCTGGGACCTGGCCATGCTGTGGCTGGCCATGCTGCACGGCACCAACGGTGTCCGCACCATCATCAATGACTACGCCGAACGCAGCGGCACGCGCATGACGCTCAAGACGGTGCTCTACATCGCCTCGGCCGTCATCATCGTGCTGGGCACCTTGGTGATCTTCACGTTTGATCCGTGCCCGGCCGGTGCAGTCATCGACCTTCCGTCCTTCTGCCCCGTCCCTTAACGTGGGCGACCTCCCCGAACGCCGCGGCGGTCAGGGAGCAGAAGTGAACACCAGTATTTTGCGCAGTAAATGAGAGAAAGAGCATCCAGTATGCAGGTCCACAAATACGACGTCGTCATCGTCGGGGCCGGTGGCGCAGGAATGCGTGCCGCCATTGAATCAGGCCAGCGTGCCCGCACGGCCGTACTGACCAAGCTCTACCCCACCCGTTCCCACACGGGCGCGGCCCAGGGTGGCATGTGCGCCGCACTGGCCAACGTGGAGGAAGACAACTGGGAATGGCACACCTTTGACACGGTCAAGGGCGGGGACTACCTGGTGGACCAGGACGCCGCCGAGGTCATGGCCAAGGAAGCCATCGACGCCGTCATCGACCTGGAAAAGATGGGCCTGCCGTTCAACCGCACGCCCGAGGGCCGCATCGACCAGCGCCGCTTTGGCGGGCACACCCGCGACCACGGCAAGGCTCCCGTCCGCCGTGCCTGCTACGCCGCTGACCGCACCGGCCACATGATCCTGCAGACCCTGTACCAAAACTGCGTCAAGCACAACGTTGAGTTCTACAACGAATACTACGTTTTGGACCTGCTGACCGTTGAAGAGGAAGCCACCCGCGAGGATGGCACCATCTACCTGCAAAAGCGCATTGCCGGCGTGGTCTCCTACGACCTCGCCACGGGCGAACTCCACGTGTTCCAGGCCAAGAGCGTTATCCTGGCCACCGGCGGTGCCGGCAAGGTCTTCAAGACGACCTCCAACGCACACACCCTGACCGGCGACGGCATGGGCATCGCGTTCCGCAAGGGCATCCCGCTGGAGGACATGGAGTTCTTCCAGTTCCATCCGACAGGCTTGGCCGGTTTGGGCATCCTGCTCTCCGAGGCCGCCCGCGGCGAGGGCGCCATCTTGCGCAACTCCGAGGGTGAGCGCTTCATGGAGCGCTACGCCCCCACCATCAAGGACCTGGCCCCGCGCGACATCGTGGCCCGCTCCATGGCCAACGAGGTCCGAGAAGGCCGCGGTTGCGGCCCGAACAAGGACTACGTCCTGCTGGACCTCACGCACCTGGAGCCGGCGCACATCGACGCCAAGCTCCCGGACATCACCGAGTTCGCCCGCACCTACCTGGGCGTGGAGCCGTACACGGAGCCCGTCACGGTGTTCCCCACGGCCCACTACGCCATGGGCGGTGTTCCAACGAACATCACCACCGAAGTCCTCCAGGACAACGACACCATCATCCCGGGGCTGTACGCCGCCGGTGAAGTTGCCTGCGTCTCGGTCCACGGCTCCAACCGCCTGGGCACCAACTCGCTGCTGGACATCAACGTGTTCGGCAAGCGCGCCGGTGTTGCCGCGGCCGAGTACGCCAAGACGGCCGACTTTGTGGAACTCCCGGAGAACCCGGAAGCCGACACTGCCGCGCTGCTGAACCACGTCCGCAACTCCGACGGCGGAGAAAAGGTTGCCCTGATCCGCAAGGACCTGCAGGACACCATGGATGCCAACATGCAGGTGTTCCGCACGGCCGAGTCCATCGACAAGGTGCTGGCGGACATTGCCTCCTTCGAGGAGCGCTACTCCCGCATCACCGTCCAGGACAAGGGCAAGCGCTTCAACCTGGACCTGCTCGAGGCCGTGGAATTGGGCTTCCTGCTGGAATTGGCCAAGGTCATGACGGTTGCGGCACTGCACCGCCAGGAATCCCGTGGCGGCCACTACCGCGAGGACTTCCCGGACCGCGACGATGAAAACTTCATGAAGCACTCCATGGCGTACCTTGATTCGCGCGTCACGGTGGAAAGCTCCGAGGAGTCCATCGCTGGCATCCGCCTGGAAACCAAGCCCGTTGTCGTCACCCGCTACCAGCCGATGGTGAGGAAGTACTAATGAGCACCATAGAAACCGCTGAAACCGCTCCCGAGCCGCTATCGAAGGTTGAGCTGCCCGCCCACCTTGGCGGCGGCGGGGAAATCCCCACGTTCGATGTCACCTTGCGTGTGCGCCGGTACAACCCGGAGGTCTCCGAGGAGTCCACCTGGGAAGATTTCACCATGACCATGTATGGCACCGACCGGGTGCTGGACGCCCTGCACAAGGTCAAGTGGGAGCAGGACGGTTCACTCACGTTCCGCCGTTCCTGTGCCCACGGCGTCTGCGGCTCCGATGCCATGCGCATCAACGGCCGCAACCGCCTGGCCTGCAAGACGCTCCTGAAGGACTTGGACACCACCAAGCCCATCACGGTCGAGCCCATCAAGGGCCTGCCCGTGGAGAAGGACCTCATCGTGGACATGGAGCCGTTCTTCCAGTCCTTCCGCGAGGTCATGCCGTTCCTGGTGAACCGCGGCCACGAGCCGTCCAAGGAACGCCTGCAGTCCGCCGAGCAGCGCGAGCGTTTCGATGACACCACCAAGTGCATCCTGTGCGCCGCGTGCACCTCGTCCTGCCCGGTGTTCTGGACCGACGGCCAGTACTTTGGCCCGGCCGCCATCGTCAACGCGCACCGCTTCATCTTCGATTCACGCGACGACGCCGGCGACATGCGCCTGGAGATCCTCAACGACAAGGAAGGCGTGTGGCGTTGCCGCACCACCTTCAACTGCTCCGAAGCATGCCCCCGCGGCATCCAGATCACCCAGGCCATCGCCGAGGTCAAGCAGGCCATCCTGTCCCGCAAGATCTAGGCTTTCCCGAAGTGCCGAAAGCGCCGTTCGCCTTGAAGGGAGCGGCGCTTTTGCGTGCCCGGGCACCGCGAGGCGTGCACGGCGCCTCGGGGCCCGCACGCCGCCTCTGATACGGCACGGCTGCGCCTGGCAGCTCCTAGTTTCTCCCAGGCCGCGGGAGTCCGGCAAGCTCGAACAGTGCGCTGCGGAGCTCACGGTATCGCTCATTGCCCAGCGCCTGGGACCACGACCGCTCGGTGTCGGCGATGATTGCCAGGGAAAGCTCGACGGCGTCGACGCCGGCCGGGGTGAGCGTGACAATCTTGGCACGGTTGTCCGAAGGATCGGCCGCCAGGCGAACGTACCCCTCGCGTTCCAGGTACCTCGAGAACTGGCCAATGCCGGCCTTCGTAATGGCTGCGCGTTCGGCCAGCTCGCTCAGGCGCAGCCCCTCCCCGGGAATCAGCGACATCACCCGATAGTGCGAGGGCCTCAGGCCCGGGATTGACCGGGCGTTCATGGCCGCGCGCAAGGACACATAGGCTCCCGTCAGCAAGTCGGCCATGTGGGGCAAGCCGTCCTCGGGCAAAGGGTCGTTGACAGAATTCATAAAGTAACTTTACCATTATTTAAGTAAAGTTCATTTACCATTCCCCGGTCCAGTGATGGACCACTTCCCAAGGGGTGCATTATGCACGAAGCACTAGTGGTTGACTTGGACGCCCTCGGCGCGGCCAAGACGGATGCCGGCAAAGTGGCGCAGGTGGCAGCAGTGGCGCTGGGCCGCCGGAGCGTGGAGCTCCACACCGCCAGCGCGGCGGAGATCCCTTTCCCCATGTTCAACATGACCACCGGCGGCCTGTGGCGCGTCGACGGCTCGGCCAGCTTCGACGGGCCGGCCCAGCCGTTCAAGTCCGTTGTCAAGCTTATTCAGTCCCCCCGGCTGTGGCCGGGCATCGCCGCCGTCCCGCCCGATTTTCGTGATGCCCTGGTGCGTCATTACCCGTGGCATTCGGAGGCAGACGTCTATGCCTCGGATATGGCAGGGGCCATGCCAACCGGGAGCCGGCTCCCCGCGGTGTACCTCATCGAGGAGCTGGATCCGGAGCGCACGGCCATCTGGATGGAAGACATCCCGGAATGCCCCGGCGCGGACTGGAACGACGCCCGGTTTTCACGCGCCGCGTCCATGCTGGGACGGCTGGCCGGCAGTGCTGCCGTGCGGGATGGCGGCCCGCCCATTTCCCCAGCCAGGGATGCGGAGCGGATGCGGTTCTTCCTGGAAGGCTACGGCACCACCGTCCTGATTCCCAGCATCCTCGGTGAGGATCTCTGGAAGGTTCCGGCCGTGGCGGAGGTGGCGACGACGTCGCTGGTGGAGGGGATGCGCCGGCTGGCTGGGCGGGCACCTGAGTTGATGGAGGAAATCATCGCCCTGCCCATTTTGCCGGCCCATGGCGACGCCAGTCCGCAGAACCTGCTGGCCGATGGGCCCGAGGACTTTGCCGTGATTGATTGGGGCTTGTACGGAGGCGCGTGTGCCGGCTTCGACCTTGGCCAGCTGTTGGCGGGATGGGTCAACCAGGGAGCCATGGATGGCGGGGAGCTGTACCGGCTGGAGCCCCTGTGCTTCGCATCGTATTGCCAGGGGCTGGCGGAGGCCGGTACCGACGTCCCGGACTCCGTGGTGCGGCGTGGCCATGCGGCCTCGATGGCGCTCTTTTCGGGACTGACGGCAGTGCCGTCCCAGCGCCTGGCCGAAGCGGACTCGGAAGAGCTGCGCAAGTTCGTGGCCGGCCGGGTGGCGATGGCCAAGTTTGTGCTTGAACTACTCGCGTCCACCGAGTGAGCCGCCCGCGGAGATAAAAAGCGAAGTCTCCCCCGCGGCGCTCCGTCAGGCTCGGCGGGCCGCGGGCTGTGGCTGCTTGTGCGGGCGCAGGTCAGCCGCCCGCACGGCCGCAAGGGCCGCGGCGATCAAGTACACCTGGCTGAGCAGGTAGAACCAGACAAAGAGGCCCAGGATCACGGCAAACGGTGCCAGCAGCGCATTGTTCGTAATGCCGTTGAGCAGGATTGCGCTAAAAAACCGCAGGACGGTGGCCCCTGCTCCCGAGAAGGCCGCCGCCAGCAGCAGCACCCGGAGGCGCATATGCACCCGGGCGGCCATGCTGAACATGACCATGGCAACGGCCACGTCCAGGATGAACATCAAGATAAGGGAGCCGGCCTGAGCGGCAAATCCTGTCAGGAAACCGTCCCATCCCAACAGCTGGCTGATTCTTCCGATGGCGGTGGTGCTGACCACGCCCAGGGCACTCGTGAGCACCAGCGCCACGGCCAGCACCGCCAGGGTGCCGGCGTCGCGCACCTTGGACAAGATCGGGTTGGTGCGGTCCCTGGCCAGGCCCAGCACCGAACGGATCCCCTCCCGCAGGCCGTTGATCCAGCCCATGGCGGTTACGAGCAGGGCCGCCAGGGAAATGACGAGCGTGAGCCCAAAGCCGCCCATGCCCAGCAGTTGATCGGGATTCGCCAACCCGCCCTGGCCGGTGTCGATGAGTCCCGGGGTGGTGCCGGCCACGAGCCCGATGACGGCATCACGGAGCACCTCGTTGTCCGAGGCCACCATACCGAAAATGGCGAAGCCGGCCACCAGCATGGCACCGACGGAGAAGAACATCAGGTAGGCGTTGCCGGCCGCCAGCAGCGGACCGCGGCGGCGCGTATACAGGTTCCACACGCGCAGGGGGAACAGCCGGCCCGCCCATGCGTTGAGCCATTGCGAGCCGGACGCCGCGCGCCGGATCAGGGAGCCGCCGTCGAGGGCCTCGCGGAAGGCCGCATGCTTGGCGTCGGACCAGGCCTGCAACGCGCTGCGGTCAAGGGGGCTGGGCGGGGGCTTGGCCGGAGCGGCGAGCGAGCGCTTGGCGCGAACACCAGGTGCCACGGTGCCCGGAAAATGGGCCGCCTCGACACGCACGCTAGGGCGTCTGGAATCCCCCAAGGTTCAACTCCTCGCGCAGGGCCCAACCGCCTTGCGAATAGTCGTACAGGCCAATGCTGCGGACCTCGAATTCCGCCGCGAAGTCCGCCATGGCGGTTTCGGCGCGCGCCATGGTGTCGTCGTCGAGGTCATGGGCCACCGTCAGGTGCGGGCTGAACTCAAACTCGACCAAATGCTCAACGGGTCCGTCCAGCAGCAACTCATGGAGTTTGACGCACTGTTCAACGCCTTGCTCCAGGCGCAGGAACACGACCGGAGAGATGGGCGCAAACGTCCCCGTGCCGCGCAGGGCTATCGTGAACGGGTTCCCGGCGGCCGCGATGGCTCGCACGTGTTCGGCCGCCTGCGTCCATGAGCCGTCGGCACGGCCGGACACCAGCGTGATGTGTGGGGGCACGGCGGCAGCCTCGGGCCCCGCGAATGACTCCCGCCACCTGTTCAAATCGGCGGCGAGGTCCTCGGGCATCGAAATGATGACCCCGAGGCTGTCGGGGTGGGGAGTGGGGGACGCCCCGCTCTGGCCAATGCCCGGCATGGTTACCCGACCGTCCCGAGCGGCGGCAGGAAGCCCACCTTGGCGTAGACGTCGGCGAGCGTCACGGAGGCGATCTCCCGGGCCTTCGCGGCCCCCTTGGCCAGCAGCGAGTCCAGCTCGGCGGGATCGTCAAGCAGTTCCAGGGTGCGCTGGCGGATCGGCTCGATCCGGGCCACGACGGCGTCGGCCACATCCACCTTCAGGTGACCGTACATCTTGCCCTCGTACTCGGCCACCAGGGCGGGCACCGGCTTTTCCGTCAGGGTGGAGAGAATCTCCAGCAGGTTCGTCACCCCGGGCTTGGCCTCGCGATCGTGGGTGATCACGGTGTCGGCATCGGTCACGGCGGACTTGATCCGCTTGGCGGTCACCTTGGGATCATCCAGGAGGTTGATGAGCCCGTTGGGTCCCGAGGACGACTTGGACATCTTCGCCGTCGGATTTTGCAGGTCGTAGATGCGGGCGCCTTCCTTTTGGATGAAGGCCTCCGGCACGGTGAACGTGTCGCCGTAACGGTGGTTGAAACGTTTGGCGAGATCGCGGGCCAGCTCCACGTGTTGGCGCTGGTCATCCCCCACCGGCACGCCCTGCGGACGGTAGAGCAGGATGTCCGCGGCCATCAGCACCGGGTAGGTGAACAGGCCAACGCTGGCCATGTCGGCCCCGCCCTTGGCCGACTTGTCCTTGAACTGGGTCATCCGGGAC
>JBAUMA010000393.1:0-2389 GCA_049578485.1 Specibacter sp. | reverse complement strand
CGTCAGGCCCTGGTGTCAGCCCCGTGGGTTAGGTTCGTTGCATGAAGTACGAGTGGCCTTATGGGGCTCTTCGTAATTAGGCGTGGTTGGTGGGTTTGTTCCGGTACGGGCGGTGGCCGCCGGCACTGAGTAGATTGCGTAGTCGATAGTTCGCAAAGTTCCTGAACCCACGCGCAATCCGCCGGGTGGTTTCTATGACTCCGTTCACGGCCTCGGTGGGGCCGTTGGAGGCGCCCTGGGTTTTGAAGTAGGCGAGTATTTCTTGCCGCCAGGATTTCAAGGTCCGTCCGAGTCTGGCTATTTCCGGGATTGGGCACGATGGGAAGGCGACCAAGATTTTTGCCACGAGTTCCCGTCCTCTCTCCGGGGCCGCGTGGTAGATGGCGCGGACTTGTTGGTAGCACTGCCAAGCGAGCGTGACTTCGTGGTTGGGGTCCCCAGCCTCGAGCTTCGTGTTTAGCCGGGCGGCCTGTTTCTCACTGAGGTGTTCGGCGCCGATCTGCAGGGAACGGCGGATCTGGAAGAGCGGATCACCTTTGCGGCCGCGGTGCCCGAGTGTGTCTTGCTGCACCCGGCGGCGGACGTCATCGACCATCGCGGAGGCAAGTTTCACCACATGGAATGCATCAAGGACCTGGACCGCGTCTGGCAGTTCGTCACGGATTGCATTGGCGTAGCCGCGAAACGGATCAAGGGTGGCCACCTTGATTCCAGCCCGGAATTCAGGTGTTTGTGCCTTGAGCCAGTCCGCGTAGGTTTTCCCTGAGCGGCCTTCGACCAAATCCAATAATCGGGCATGGACTACGCCGTTGGCGTCGCGGGTGTGGTCGATGATGCCCGTGACCATCCCGGACCCCGGGAAGCCGGTATGAACCCAGACATGTTCATCAACACCCAACGCATCCACCCCGGCCAGCCGGTCGGCCGTGCTGGTACGGCGCTGGGCTTCTGCCTTCACGGGCTTCCACAGCGTGTGCCACGAAACGCCAAGCTGATAGGCCAGGGCCGAGACCGAGGTGTCAAAGCGGGAGAGCGCATCGGTAGCCCGGCGAACAGCCCGGGTGGTCAGCTTCGCCTTCACCGGCGCCAGCGCATGCGTTTCCGTGAACGTCCCAGCAGGGCAATCAGGATCAGCGCAGCGCCATATTCGCTTGGACCAATCCAACCGGACCGGGCGCCCATGAGCAGGGGTGTCATGCAGGCGCACCACGCGCCTGCCGTGGCCGATCGCCACCACACCACAGACGGGACAGCCAGCAAGGATCTGGTCGGTTTCAACACTGATGATTTGCTCGCGGGCAGTGTTCTCCACGGCAACAACGTGGATACCAGGAACATCCAGGAGAGCGTCGGCACGCGCACACCACCGGCGGCAACAAGTAGCATTATTCATGTCAGGGTTTCTTGTGAAGGTTTTTCTTAGTCGATAACCATTCAAAGAGACCCTGACGTCTCTCACCTGCCGCCACGCCGTCACCGGAGACGTTCAGACTACCCGGCGGATTGCTCGTGGGTTCCGAAACTTCTCGAACTACCGATTGCGCAATCTACTCAGTGCCGGCGGCCACCGCCCGTACCGGAACAAACCCACCAACCATGCCCAATTACGAAGAGCCATTTATCGGTCATGACAAGTCTCCATTGAGTTGTTCTTCCCTTATGTGTTGAATGCTGGCGGACACGGTGGTGACGGCCTCCACAAGATTGTGATTTAGCATTTGTGCGCTAATACGATCCAAGCCGTATTAACGCGACCATGTTTTCAATACGCGACGGTGGGCTCTGTAGTGGTGGCGTCTCCCCGGCGTCTCCCCGGCCTCTACTTCTTGGCTGTGGGCTCGAGCTGGTGCGGGCGCACCACCTGCGCCCGTTTGTGGGCGCCTCGGGGTTTGCTGGTCATGGCACCGCGCGGTGGTCGAGCTTGTCGAGACCTGGTGTGTTGCTTCGATGCTGGCTTGTTGATTTGTGTTGGGGGTGGGTTGTTGTGTAGTGTTCTATCTGTTGCTTGCGCAACGCTGGGCCACCTTGTTTTTGGGGAAGTGCTCACCACGTCGCAGGGGGCCAAACCACTAAAAAACTTTTCCAGGGTATATTGTCGTCTTTTCGGCGTGTATTTGTTTATGGGTTTTATGGGTTTGTGGAATTCATGAAGTGATGAGCCACACACGGTGTGGATTGGACAAAGTGAATTCAAATGAAATAAAGTATAGATATCGCGGCGACGAAAACCAAGGACCTGGTGTTCTTGGGAATTACTCGGATTGTGGTTGTTGTTTGAGAACTCAATAGTGTGCCAAGTTTTATTGATACCAATTTATTGTATTGAATTGGTTATTTGATCATCTGCTGCCGCCCCTGTGGTGGTGGGTGGTTTTTTAGCTGGTTTCGA
>JBAUMA010000392.1:0-1829 GCA_049578485.1 Specibacter sp. | reverse complement strand
CTCTCCCCTCGAAACTGCGTCTGATACAATTGAGCATATAACCCTCCTGTCGTCCTATCGGACAACTGCTCGTGCGTGCCGCGTTCAACGATTCTTCCCTCGATCCATCACCAAAATTATTTCAGGGGCGCAATCTTTTCAGGTTTTTGCTGTTTTCTGGCAAGTTCCCAATCGTGACGGAGCTCATCCTGATGCATGGACGCCCATTCAATCATCAAGCCTAATGCGCGTGAGGGGAGACTGCCATGAAACACCGCCAGCGTGTTGATATTGACCCACGCTTCGTCATCGCCATAGAATGCATGAAAATGCGGCGGATTGTGATCATCATAATACATGCGGATGATGATGCCATAGAAACGGCAAATCTCAGGCACGAGCGAAGTCTTCCTTGAGGGAGGGGAAAAGGTCTTCGGGCGTTTTGCCAGTCAGTTTCAGATAAAGCGAGTCGGCATCAATATCGATCTCATTTGACCAGGCGAGCCGCCTGTTTTCTTCAACGGAAACTTTTTTAAAATTTTCGTAGTTGTTCCAAAGCGCAAACACACCTTTTCCAGCCAGGTGGGAAAGGTCAACTTCACCAGCAGTGCCATCGTTAAATTTGAGCCAGATTTTGTAGCCGTCCAGCGGACGCGCTTCTAAAATTTTAGGTATGGACATCGGATTTTCCTCGTAAATAAAGAGCAATCTTTGGCTTCAACACTTTTATTATACAACGGAAGGACACCGAATGTTTTATACCCTCTCCCCTCGAACCTGCGTCTCGTACAGCTGGCTATGACCCCCACCGTCTTTCACCCTTCGGGCACTTCGCGGACACCTCCCCCAAATACGACGATGTAAATTTAGATGCGGATTCAACAGTTAAATCGTCAGATTTGGGGGAGGCAGGAGGGTCAAACCTTTTCCCTATTGAATTGTGTTTCATAAAGTTGAGCATATAACCCATTGAGGGCAATCAATCCCGCGTGCGTGCCTCTCTCAACAATCTTTCCTCTGTCCATCACCAGAATCAAATCCGCGGCGAGAATCGTGGATAGGCGATGGGCAATCACGATGCTCGTGCGTCCAGCCATGACACGCTTCAACGCGTCCTGGATCAGGGATTCGGATTCGCTGTCGAGGTGGCTGGTGGCTTCGTCGAGCACGAGAATGCGCGGGTCTTTGAGGATGACTCGGGCGAGGGCGATGCGTTGTTTTTCGCCACCGCTCAGACGGTAGCCGCGCTCGCCAACGATCGTATCGTAGCCTTCGGGCAGGTCCATGATGAACTGATGAATATTCGCGGCGCGCGCGGCGGCCTCCACCTCAGCGGGCGAAGCGTCGGGGCGGGCGTACGTCAGGTTGGTGCGGATGGTGTCGTGGAAGAGGTACGTCTCCTGCGTCACCATGCCGATCGCGGCGGCGAGCGAGTCGAGCGTCACGTCCCGCAGGTCATGCCCGTCAATGCGGATGACTCCCTCGGTAGGGTCATACAGGCGCGGGATAAGATAGGTCATTGTCGTTTTGCCGGCGCCGGAGGGGCCGACTAACGCGACCAATTGCCCGGGACGCGCGCCAAAGGAAACTCCTTCGAGGGCAACGTCGCGGGCCTGGGACGCTTCGCGGGATTCAGGTTCGGAAGAGTTAGAGCCGTTTCCTTCCTGACCGAGGACTGAGGACGACTGACCGAGCTTTGTCTTCGCCCCTTTGTCTTCCATCTTCTGTCCTCCGTCTTCCGCCTTCTGTCCTCCGTCTCTTCCCAACGACAGGACCGCGCCCACGTCCTCCATCCGCCCGTAGCGCTTGACATCCTTCAAAAGTTTGGATTCATCGACGCGATAATTGAA
>JBAUMA010000391.1:0-23324 GCA_049578485.1 Specibacter sp. | reverse complement strand
TCAGACACGAATTTCCTGCTTTCCTTGTGCGTTTCTTAAATGGCTCAAACCGACCCATGCCGAGATTACGGCGGGGCCGGCCAAAGTTGAGCGTTTACTGCTCGGTGGAGACGTGACCGCCAAAGACCCACAGCACGGCCTTGCCGAAGCCCAGGTCAAGGACGGTAACGATGCCCATCACGATGATAACGAATACCAACACAACGGCGGTGTAGTTGATCAACTCTTTGCGAGTGGGAGTGACAACCTTCTTCATCTCGCCAATGACTTGGCGGAGGAAGAGCGCTATGCGAGCGAAGAACCCGGGTCCACCGGACTTTGAGTTCTTCTTAGCAGGACGGCGCTTGGAGCTGCTTGCGGCAGTTTCGGTCACCAGTGCCTCACTCATCATTTGTTGGGAAAACACCTTGCTCGGGCGCCGAGCTGTGCCTTGTGCATTTTATTCGCTAGACGGGTATGGGTTTGGTCCACAATGACTTGTGAACCAAACCCGTTACGCCCATGCGCAGGGCAGACAGGACTCGAACCTGCAACCTGCGGTTTTGGAGACCGCTGCGCTACCAATTGCGCCACTACCCTATGTAACTTTCAGCCCGGAACCTTGGTCCCATCGGCGCCGAAGGCCATGAATAACTTACTATCTGAAGCCGTTGTTTTCCAAACCAGCGTCATGGCGTGCATCATCATGGCGTTTTGACGCCGGAAACCATTCTACGCATTGTTGCACCACTTCGTCGAACCGGGCGACGTTGCGCCTAAAGTAGGTGGTGACGAAGTTTTGTGTTTTAGGCTCACCCCCTTTGAAGAAAGTGACTTGATGTCTGCCGAATTGACAGCTGACCAGGCCGCCGGGCGCCGTGTCTCCGCCCGAATCGCCGCCATTGCCGAATCCGCCACACTGGCTGTTGACGCCAAAGCCAAGGCCCTGAAGGCTGCCGGCCGTCCGGTCATTGGGTTTGGGGCCGGCGAACCGGACTTCCCCACCCCTGGGTACATTGTCGAGGCTGCCATCGACGCCGCCCGCCAGCCCAAGTTCCACCGCTACTCCCCCGCGGCCGGCCTGCCAGAGCTCAAGGCAGCCATTGCCGCCAAGACGCTGCGCGACTCCGGATACGCCGTGGAACCGTCCCAGGTGCTGGTCACCAACGGCGGCAAGCAGGCCGTGTTTGAGTCCTTTGCCACCCTGCTTGACCCGGGCGATGAAGTGCTGCTCCCCACCCCCTACTGGACCACGTACCCGGAGGCCATCCGGCTGGCCGACGGCGTGCCCGTGGAAGTGTTCGCCGGCCCCGAACAGGGTTACCTGGTCACCGTTGCCCAGCTTGAGGCCGCACTGACGCCGCGCACCAAGATCCTGCTGTTCGTGTCCCCCTCCAACCCGACCGGCGCCGTCTACTCTCCGGAGCAGACCCGCGAGATCGGCTTGTGGGCAGCGTCCAAGGGCCTGTGGGTCATCACGGACGAAATCTACGAGCACCTGACCTACGACGGCGTGCCGTTCACCTCGATTGCCACGGCCGTCCCGGAGCTGGGCGACAAGGTGGTCATCCTCAACGGTGTGGCCAAGACCTACGCCATGACGGGCTGGCGGGTGGGCTGGATGATCGCGGCCCCGG
The DNA here is from genome assembly GCA_049578485.1 of Specibacter sp. Lineage (GTDB taxonomy): Bacteria > Actinomycetota > Actinomycetes > Actinomycetales > Micrococcaceae > Specibacter. Next base: position 21,708 of record JBAUMA010000391.1, on the reverse strand, counting down.
ACGTCATCAAGGCCGCCACCAACATGCAGTCCCACGCCACCTCCAACGTTGCCAACGTCTCCCAGATGGCCGCCCTGGCCGCGGTTGCCGGACCGTTGACGGCGGTGGACGAGATGAAGACGGCCTTTGACCGCCGCCGCCAGGCCATGGTGGCCGGCCTGAACGCGATCGACGGCGTTGTCTGCCCCACCCCGCACGGCGCGTTCTATGCCTACGCGGACGTGCGCGGCCTGCTGGGCAAGGAGATCGCCGGCGAGCGTCCGAGCACCTCGGCCGAGTTGGCGGCCCTCATCCTGGACAAGGTTGAAGTGGCAGTGGTTCCCGGCGAGGCGTTTGGCCCCAGCGGCTTCATCCGCCTGTCCTACGCCTTGGGCGACGACGACCTCGCCACCGGCATCGGCCGCCTCCAGGAATTCCTGGGCACCGCCAAGGCATAGTCCCAGCCGAAGCTTTCGCGGGAGCTCCCTCGCGAGCAGTAAGATTTCCTCGGTCGCGGGAGGCCGAAGGCCGCCCGCGGCCGATGGCCGGAAAGTCGCCGAGGAAATGCCGGTCCCGCCGGCGTCGGCCGTTCTACAGCAGGCGGCGGTCTACGGCCCAGCGGGTGAGTTCGTGCCGGGAGGACAGCTGGAGCTTGCGCAGCACGGCCGATACATGTGTTTCCACTGTCTTGATGGAAATGAACAGCGCCTTGGCCACCTCCTTGTAGGAGTATCCACGGGCAATCAGGCGCATGACCTCCAGTTCGCGGGCCGAGAGCCTGTCCAGCTCGTCCTCGACGGCCACTTCGGCGGTGCCAAACGCGTCAAGGACAAAGCCGGCCAGGCGGGGCGAGAACACGGCATCGCCCCCGGCTACCCGCCGGACGGCGTCGGAAATTTCGGCCCCGGAAATTGTTTTTGTCACATACCCCCTGGCCCCGGCACGAATCACGGAGACCACGTCCTCGGCGGAGTCGGACACGCTCAATGCCAGGAATTTGGTGCCCGGCATCAGGGCCGCACACCCCGCAATCACCTCACGGCCGCCCTGCCCGCGGCCGCCGGGCAGGTGGACGTCCAGCAACACCACCTCGGGGCCGGTGCGGGTGATCTCGGCAATGGCCTCCTCAACGGTGGCGGCTTCGGCCAGAACGTGGATGTCGGCATCCAGGTCGGCTTTCAGCCCGGACCGGAAGATGGCGTGGTCGTCAACCACCACAACGCGGATTGCTGGGGTTCCTTCGGTCATCGTGCGTCCTCATGGGTTGTGGCTTCGTGGGGCATGTGCAGGCGCACCTCGGTACCGTTCGGTGAACTAATGATCTCAGCCGTGCCGCCGTTGCGGTTCATCCGGCCCAACAGGGACTCCCTGACCCCGAGCCGGTCCGGCGGAATGTCCGCCATGTCAAAGCCTGTTCCCCGGTCCTTGACGAAGACATCCACCCCCTTGGCCCCTGCCTCCACATAGACGGAAACGGCCGTTCCTCCGTGCCTGACACCGTTGACCACGGCCTCACGGGTGGCCTGAACCAGGGCCATGCCTTGTTCGCCCAGTTCGGCGTCGCCTACTGTAACCACCTCCACGGCCTGCCCGTAGAGGTCCTCGATTTCTGCACAGACAAGCTTCACCCTGGCCACCAGCTTGCCGTTGTTTTGCCCGGCGTCCTGGTAGATCCATTCCCGCAGCTCACGTTCCTGGGCCCTCGCCAGCCGGGTGACGTCCTGGGCGGAGTTGGCGCTTTTTTGGATCAGCGCCAGGGTTTGCAGGACCGAGTCGTGCAGGTGTGCGGCGATTTCGGCCCGCTCCGTTTCGCGGATGCGTCCCGCTCGCTCGTTTTGGAACTCCCGCCAGAACTTCAAGGCCCACGGGGCAAGGACAAGTGCGACGCCGGCCAGCACGGCCAGGGAGGCCACCACGGATGCCCACACCAGACTCCATGACCCGGAGCCGGTGACGATGACCAGGACCCCCGCAATGACCAGGGCAATTCCACCGCCCAGGCGAAGCAGGGCCATGGGGGTGTTCATCTTGGCCGCACTGAGCAGGCCCACCCGTCGGGTGTTGTCCAGCTGCATCCAGGCCAGGACGGCGCCCAAGGCGATCACCATTAAGGGGATCAATGTGCCCAGCTGCAGGTTCAAGCCCAGTTGCTGGCCCAGCAGGACGATCGCCGCAATGACCAGCGCGCCTCCCATGAGCACTTCCTTGAAGCCCAGTGACAGACCCTTGGCCGGGGCCGTGGATCCGGGTGCCTCGGGAGAACCGACGGCGGGCCTGAAGAGTTTCAGGCGTGGGTTGCCGTCGGCGTCGAGGAGTTTTCCGCCGTCGACGCCCTGGTCCCCGGCCATGGGCACGAGCAGCCACAGCCAGGCGTAAAACACCAGCCCGGCGCCAAAGAAGAAGCTGGTGCCAATCATGATGGCGCGCACCACCCCCACCTTGAGGCCAAGGTGTTCGGCCAAACCACCGCAGACCCCGGCAACCATGCGCTCTTGGGAACGGTACATCTTTGCGCTCATGCTCCAATCCAAGCACGGCCAGGGCCTACCCGCAGTGCTTCCCGGGGGTCCTTCAGGGTTCTTTCAGGGTCACCCCCGATACTCAGCGGCACCCTTCGACGGCCACCATTGAACTATGAACATCACCCATGACACCCCCGAGCAGCCGGCCGGCCCCACCCCTCCCCCGGAAAAGCCCGCCCCGCAACCCGAACCCGCACGCTTCTTCCAATGGCTTCGCAGCCTTGGCGTCCAGCGTGGCACCAACCGTTGGGTGGGCGGAGTGTGCTCCGGCCTGGCCAACAAGTGGGGCATCGACCCCGTGATCGTGCGCGGCCTGGCCGTGGTCCTGACCCTCTTCTTTGGTGTCGGCCTGTTGGCCTACGGCATAGCCTGGGCCCTGTTGCCCGAACCTGACGGACGCATCCATGTGGAAGGCGTCAGCCGCGGCCACTGGTCATCCGGCATGACCGGCGCCGCAATCTTGACATTCCTTGGCCTGGTCGGCCCGGGCCAAGGCTTCATTTGGGGCGACCACAACGGTTGGTTCCCGTGGCCACTGTTCTGGATTGCCGGCGTCGTCGGTGTCATCTATTGGGCGGTCAACCGCGACAAGGACAAGCAACCCCGCCCCCTGCCCGGCCAGTGGCAAGGCCCGGCACAAGGACCAGCTCAAGGCCCGGTTCAGGGCCCGGCCCAGGGAACCGCACCGTACCCGGCTGCCGCCAATCCCGGCACGCAGTACCTTGCGCCCACAATGATGGGCGCAACCGCCATGGGCCCGCGGCCCTTCCTGCCAGTCCCCCAACCCCAGTCGGTCAAGGTCAAGCCCCGGCTTGGCGCCGCGGCGAGCCTGCTGTCCCTTGGCCTGGCAGTGGTGGTTGGCGCCACCGTGCTGATCCTGGATGCGGCCGGCGTGCTGGACTTCAACGGCTACCAGGTGGCCACCGCTAGCGCCGCCGCCGGCATCACGGCCGGCGTGGCGATCATGGTGGCAGGCGCCAGGGGCCGGTCCGCCGGCGGAGTTGGCTTCTTTGCCATCGTGGCCCTGGTCCTTGCAGGCGTGTTGAGCCTGCCGCCGCACAACGGACAATTTTCCGCGCTGAACGAGGTGACGTGGGCCCCCGCCACCGTCAGCGCCGCAGAAGCAGGGCGGACCCTGGTTTTGGGCAACGCATCCATCGACCTGACCAAGCTCGACGGCGGTGCTCCCCTCACCGCCGATGTCCAGATCCCCATCGACACGGCCGCGTCAAGCGTGACCATCAAGGTTCCCTCGAGCATCCCCGTCCGTGTCAAGAGTGAATTGGCCGCGGCCACGCTGACCATCGACGGGCAGAACAACGGCGGATCCATTGCCGAGTCGTCCACCACCGATGTCAACCCCACGGCAAAAGGGTACGGGCTGGTCATTACTCTGCAGGGTGCAGCAAGCAACATCAGCGTCCTGACCGTGGCGGGGCGGTGACCGGAATGCTTCCCGATCCCGCCCCTGTGCCACACCCTTCCATCCAGACAACGCCCACCACCGCAACGGAGCCGATCATGTCCAACCCCACCGAACCCATGGCGTTCATCGACGATACGAAACACCCCCGGGAGGAAGCGCACCCTATCCGGGTCGGCACCATCGTCTGGGGCGCCGTCGTTGTGGCCTTGGGCATCCTGGTCATCCTCACCCGGCAGGCAGGGCTGGCGCTCGACGCCGGACAAACCGCCATCTGGCTCTTATTCGGGGCAGGCGTGGCCATGGTGGCCGGTGGCGCGGTGAACGTTTTTCGAAAGAAAACACCGTAACGGGCGGTGTCCATGGGATGGGCAGGAGTTGCCCCCGTCACATGAGCGTTTAGACTTGGCTCTAGAGGAGCTCAATGATGCGCTCAACCCACATTGACACCACCCCTCGAAGGACCCTGACACATGAAGATTGGAATTCTCACCAGCGGCGGCGACTGCCCAGGCCTGAACGCCGTTATCCGCGGCATTGTCCTGAAGGGCATCAAGTCCTACGGCCATGAGTTCGTGGGCTTCCGTGACGGCTGGCGCGGCGTCGTGGAGGGCGACGTCATGGACCTGCCCCGCCAGATGGTGCGCGGCATTTCCAAGCAGGGCGGCACCATTTTGGGCACCTCCCGCACCAACCCGTTTGAAGGCAACGGCGGACCCGAAGTCATCAAGGGCCACATGGACCGCCTGGGCATTGACGCGTTGATCGCAATTGGAGGCGAAGGCACCCTCGCCGCGGCCCGCCGGCTCACCGATGCCGGCCTGAAGATTGTCGGCGTTCCCAAGACGGTCGACAACGACCTTGACGCCACCGACTACACCTTTGGTTTTGACACAGCCGTGCAAATTGCCACCGAAGCGATCGACCGCCTGCGCACCACCGGTGAATCACACCACCGCTGCATGATCGCCGAGGTCATGGGCCGCCACGTGGGCTGGATCGCCCTGCACGCGGGCATGTCCACCGGCGCCCACGCAATCTTGATCCCCGAGCAAAAAACCAGCATGGACCAGATTGTCGAATGGGTGCAGGAAGCCCACGACCGTGGCCGCGCCCCCCTGGTGGTGGTTGCCGAGGGTTTTGTCCCGGACCACATGGACTCCGCCCACTCCCAGCGCGGCCTCGACACGTTCGGCCGCCCCCGCCTGGGCGGCATTGCCGACCAACTGGCTCCGGAGATCGAGGCCCGCACAGGCATTGAAACCCGAGCCACCACACTGGGCCACATCCAGCGCGGCGGCGTCCCTTCCAGCTTTGACCGTGTCCTGGCCACCCGGCTGGGCATGGCTGCCGTGGATTCCGTGGTGGAGGAACGTTGGGGCACCATGGTGTCCCTGAAGGGCACCGAGATTGAGCACGTGCCGTTTGAATCGGCCCTGGGCAACTTGAAGTCGGTCCCCCAGCACCGCTACGACGAGGCCGCCATCCTGTTCGGCTGAGTCCCCACTTGCCGGCCCGAACAATCGCTGGCGCGATTCTTCGGGTACCTGGCAAGCGTGGGCCCAACAATTCCCTGATCGAACAGCCGCTGGCGCGTCTTGCGGTTGGGTCCCTCGGGCGCGTGGACCCAAGCATCGAAAATGCCCCGCGGCATGAATTTGCCGTGGGGCGATAGCGTTTAACTTATGACCTTTGAGCTCAGTTCCGCCCCGATTGTCCGTTTGGCCTGGGAACGCGGCCTCGGCCTGCCCGCCGATTCACTCGTGATGGGCGCAGATTCCGGCCGCTTCTCCCATGTTGTCGACAACGGCGCGCTGACGTTCCTGCGGCTCTGGGACCAGTCGGTGCTCGCCGGCCCGGCAAGCCTCCTCGAGGCAGCCGCGGCCGTGAGCGATGACGAACTCAGCGAGCACTCGGTGATGCTTCGCCTGGCCCGGGACGCCGGCGGACGCGGCGGCGGCACCCACGTCCTGTACTACGCCGATGACCTGCCCCTGCACCAGCCCGCCGGCACTGTCACTGTCTCGCACGGCAATCCGGAGGCTGTGGCCTTGGAGTCGCTGTGCCCGCCCGACGATGTTAACGACGTCGGGCTGGCCCGGCTGGAGCACAAGTTCACGCTCATGGGTGCCCCGACAGAGGATGGGCAAGAAGCTGACGGCCCCGTCGCCTGCAGCGCGTGTGCCGAGTACCAGGGATTGCTGGCCCAGCTGGGGACACTGGTGGCGCCCGCGTTCAGGAACCAGGGGCTGGGCCTGCTGGCCACCAACATTGCCGCGCACGAGGCCCTCGCCGCCGGCTTGATCCTCCAATGGCGGGCGGATGTCAACAACGCATCCGCCCACGCACTGGCGATCTCGGCCGGATTTAGTGTTGCTGGTCTACTGACGCAGGTTTCGCTTCAAAGTCCGCATAAATAGCATCCACGGCGCGCGGCTTGCTGAAGAAGATCGCCGCCGCGGCGCCGATCAGCACCACTGCCGCCGGCAGGATGATCGACTGCGACATGGCCGTGGAGAACCCTGCCCGCAGGAACTCGGGCAACTGCCCGGAGGTGCCCGATGCGCCCTGGTTGGCCCCTGCCGGTAGTTCGGCCGCCAGGCGTGAGGTGATGAGCACGGCAATTGCCGCACTGCCCAGCACCGATCCGATCTGGCGGGTGGTGTTGTAAATGCCGGCACCCGCACCGGCTTCACGCGGACCCAGGTTGCGGGTGGCCGTGGTGGACAACGGTGCCCAAATGCCGGAGCTGGCGATGCCCAACAGGCCGCTGGGAAGCAGGAACAGCCAAATGGCCGTGTCCGGGCTCATCAAAGCTGATGTCCAAAGCAGGGAAATCGCCATGAGGACAAAGCCAACAAAAGCCACGTAGCGGGGGTTGACGATGTCCACCAGCTTGCCCACAAACGGGGCCAGGATGCCGGAAATCAAGGCCATGGGGATCATCATCAATGCCGACTGGGTGGGTGTCATGCCCCTGACCAGCTGGTAGTAGAAGAAGAGCGGCAGGGTCATGGCCGTGACGCTGAAGCCCATGCCCGAAATGGCGATGTTGGCCAGGGAGAAATTGCGGACCTTGAAAAGGTTCAAGGGGACCAGCGGTTCACCCTTGGTGACCGCCTGCCAGCCCACGAAGAGGCCCAGGAACACGATGCCGGCAATGATCAGGCTCCAGACGGAGATGGGGCCGGCGATGGTGCCCCAGTTGTACTTTTCGCCTTCCTGGATCCCAAAGACCAGCATGAACAAGCCGATGGAGCTCAGCGCCACACCCAGCAGGTCGAACTTGTGCTCGTGCGTCTTCAGGGAAGGCACCAGGCGCCAGGCCATGACGAACGCCACGATGCCTACGGGCACGTTGACGAAGAAAATCCATTCCCAGCCCAGGCCGTCCACCAGGACGCCGCCGAGGATAGGTCCCACCAGCATGGCGACGCCGGCCGTGGCACCCCAGAGGCCCATGGCGGGTCCGCGCTTGTCAGGGGCGAAGATGCGGGTGATGACGGCCATGGTCTGCGGCGTCATCATGGCCGCACCGAGTCCCTGCACAACACGGGCAATGATCAAGGTGCTGATGTCTCCCGAAAGCCCGCACCACAGGGAGGCCAGGGTGAAGACCGTCAGCCCGATGAGGTAAAGGTTCTTGGGTCCGTATTTGTCCCCGAGCCGGCCGGTAACGAGTAGTGGGACAGCGTAGGCCAGCAGATAGGCGCTGGTCACCCAGATCACGGAGTTGATGTCGGTGTGCAGGCCCTCCATGATTTTGGGATTGGCCACCGAGACGATGGTTGAATCGACAAGAATCATGAAGAATCCCAGCACGAGCGCCCATAACGCGGGCCACGGTTTTGCTACGGTTTCCATGGGTGGTTCCTTTATCTAGAATAATTTGCGATGCGGGTGGTTCACCAGGCGATGGCGCCGGAGCCAATGTCCGCGCACAGCCCGTCCAGCCACTGAATATCGGCCTTGAGCAACGTCTGCTGGTATGCGATATCGATCAGGAACCTGGGCTCAACCCCCTTGGCATCGGCTTTGGCGACCCCCTCGTCCAACTCGGCCAGGGAGGCTCTCAGTGCTTCCTGCCGCTGCTCCAAAAGCTCAACCACGACGCCGGCCGGAAGGTTGTGTGCCTCGCCCAGGGCTTGGGGGAAGCTGGGGTATTCATTGAAGGGGGTGGACAGCAAGTCCTTGATGCGGTTTTCAAGGGCGACCTTCCCCAGCGGCAAGATCGCATAGGTGGTGCGTTCGGGCCGGTTGCCGTCACGCTCGGTGCCCACCGGCTCCACCAGCTTGGACGCGGCCAGCCGGCCCACCGTGTGATAGAGCGTCCCGGGACGGACTTTCACCACCCTGTCTTCATGGCGATGCATCAGCACCTGGTACATCTCATAGGGGTGCATGGGGCGTTCTACGAGCAGCCCCAGGGCGCAAATGCCCAGGGGTGTCAATTGTGTATTTCGTGCCACGTCCCCAGCCCTCCATCCTGTTAGTCCATGAGAATTATTCCACGTGGACTAATTGCGCGCAAGAGACCGGTTTGTGAGGAACGTCGCAGTTAGCGGGGAGTGCGCAGGAAGCCGGTGGCCCGCCCAACCACTTGGCCGGCGTCGGTGGCCACGATGATTTCCTGAGCGGCCACATAGCTCTCACCGGCGTCGTTCACGCTCAGGTCCAGCTCCGGATCAACCGTGCGCTTGATCAGGGCCAGGGCGATGGGACCCATCTCATAGTGCTGGGCAACGCTTGTCACCACGCCCACCTTGCGCTCGCCTGCATAAACGTCGCTGCCCGGCGCCGGAATGGTGTGCTGCGAGCCGTCCAGCTGCAAAAAGACGAGCCGGCGCGGCGGGTGGCCGAGGTTGTGCACGCGCGCCACGGTTTCCTGGCCCTTGTAGCAGCCCTTGGACAGGTGAACGGCGGTGCGCAGCAGATCCAGCTCGTGGGGGATGGATTTGTCGTCGGTCTCGGCCCCTCGGCGCGGGCGCCAGGCGGCAATCCGCAGCGCTTCGGCGGCCCAGGCGCCTGCCAACGGCCGGTCGCCAATGATGCTCACCAGATCTGCCGACGGCACCAAATATTCGTGCCACGGCCGCTCAAGGCCCGGGTGCCCGGCTTCCTCAATGGCTGCGTAGCTGTAGCCGCCGGCGCCAATGGTGGGCCATGGGTCATTCCAGACAACCAGGGAGTCCCAGGCCGGAACTTCCACCACGGACCCCACAACGGCCCAGTCGGCTGAGACGTCCCTGACGTCCACGCGCAGCATGAACTTCATGGAGTTCAGCCATTCGGCCAGCGGCGCAGCCTCCTCTGTCTCGACGATCAGCCAGGTGGTTTCGCCGTCGTCCACCACGCGCGCGTCGAAGTCGATGCGGCCCTGGATACTCAACAGCAGCAGCTCCGTGCCCGTCTTCGGGGCGAGGGAGGTCAGGCTTTGCGAGGAGAGCGTATTCAGCCAGCTGAGCCTGTCGGGGCCGCTGATGGTGACCACGCCGCGGTGTGAGAGGTCCACGACGGCGGTTCCCGGCTTGCCGTTGTAGCCGGCCAGCAGGCGCTGCTCACGGTTGGGATCCCCATAGTGGGCGGCAACGCCGGCGTCCAGGCCGCCTGCCTGTACGGCACCATGGCGGTTTAGCAAGGGGCTCAAATAGCTCATAACGGGTGCAACGCCTTCTCGTGGTTGACTATTCCGTGCCGGCGGCCAGACGGCCGCGGCTACTGTGTTTGGGCTCTGCGCCTCTTGCGCACCAGCGCAACAACCACGCCGACAGCCAGACCCATAACGGCACCCAAGAGTGCCGCCGGAATGCCCACCTCAAAGGTTGCAGCCCAGGCGGTGGGGGCATAAACATTCAATCCGATGACCAACCCCACCACGCAACCCAAGGCTCCCAGGCAGATGCCGCCGATCACGCCGTAGCGGGCGGGGACCGGCAACGCCAGAATTGCATCGGGCATTCGCATGGCCCCAGTATCCCACCATAGGGACAGCCGGGGGCCTCGGGTCTCGACAGGCTCGACCACCGCAAGCTCGACCACCGCCGGTCGGCCGGCGTTGTTAGGACTGGACTTTGTGCAGGGCCGCCGAGGCGTGGGCTTCCAGGGATTTGCCGTGTGCGGCCACATCCCAGCGCCACAAGAGGTCGCCGTTGACGAGCCCGAAGATGCGGGTTGCCGCCGTGTAGGCCTTGGCACCGGCGCCGCGCATCACGGCATCGGTGGAAAGCTGGATTTGCGGGCCCTTGATGCTGCCGTAGTACAGCTCGGAGATACCTCCGGGGTGCACGATGTTGGCCATGATGTCGAAGCCGCCGTCGGTGTTGCGCAGCTCTTCGACGTCGTCGGCCGTTCGCAGGGCGGGCACAATGTCGGCGGGGATCAGGCCCGGGCCGCCGTCGGCGTCGTTCAGGGGGCGGTCAAGCTGCCAGAACCCCGTCTCCACGGAGAGGGGGCGCAGAATGGTGCCGGACTCGTCGGTCAGCCAAGACTCCGCCGTGTACCTGAGGTAGGGCAGCCCGTTGGAGGTGAAAGTTGTTGTTTGGGTGAAGTGTTCATCGTCAGCTTCACCGCTGCCCAGCCGGCCGTTCCCCGTCCAGGTGCCAAGCAGCCAGGACAGCGGGACAAGCTCGGGGGTCAAGTCCGTGGGGATTTCAATGGCCATGGCAGGTTACTGCTGGCCCTTGAACAAACGCCAGACCACCAGACCGGCAAACCAGGCCATGGTGACACCGGCGATGGCCAGCAGGCAGATAAAGAAGATTTCCAAGGCAAGTACGCTCATGATGCCATCCTACAGTGATCTTTTAGGGGCTAAGTTAACAACAGTTTTTCAACGAAGTAGACCAGTGTGCCCAACGACAACACCGGGGCCAGGGCCGCTGCGCTCCCGCCAAAAATGCTGCCCAGCGGTCCGGCGAGCGTGCGCAGGCGGTGGAAACCGGCAATGAGCGCCGCGACTACCGCACCCAGGACCGCCGCCGGCAGGATGCGCACATCGGAGAACATGAGTGCGGCCAGGGGGCCGGCCAATGCGGCAAGGACGATTGCCAGCGGTGCCGCCACCCTGTCCGGCCACGGCAACATGCCCACGAGCAGGGCCACGACGGCGCTGATGGCAACGATCATGCTCATGCCCGGCTCCCCCAGGAAACGGTACGACGCGACCCAGCCGCCTGCCAGGCCTGCCACCGCCACCCCGGCACCGGACCCCAGGGTCGATTCAAGCCTGTGCGCCTGCCCGGTGCCACGAATCAACTGCACCACCATGACGGCGCCGAATCCCACGGCGATGAACATGGGCGTCCAGAGAAGATAATCCGAACTTGCCGTCAGCCCGGCCGTCAGCGCCGATGCGGCACCCGTCAGCGCAATGACGGTGCCGAGCGTCTTCTTCGCCGGGATGCCCAGGTAGCGCGGCCAGCCAAAGCCAAAGATCACCGAAAGGACCACGCCGACGCCGATGCTGGTGCCGAGCCCGAAATAGTGCCCGGCGACGATGGCGGCGAACGCAATGATTCCAATAAGTCCCGCAATTGATGACTTCACACATCAATCCTGCCTTATTCTGCCGGTACACTGTGGAACAACCCACGGGCCGGTGAGTTTCACCACCCCCACGGCCGGCTGCCGCAAAGCCTGGCTGTGGGTGTTGGATCCCCGCCCTTGTTGGGCGCCCAGTGGTTCGTCGCTCAAAGATGCGCACCTTGTACTTTGGAGGAAGTCATGTCGCAGATCTTAATGCTGACCAACAACCACGGAAGCTCCGTGGACATTTTGCCTGCGCTTGAACTGCTCAGCCATTCCGTCCATATCCTCCCGGCGGTTCCCACCGCACTGCTGGATGCCAAACCCTCGGACGTCATCATGGTTGACGCCCGCAAGGACCTTGCCGGTTCCCGGTCCCTGACGCAACTGCTGCGCGCCACGGGCATCAGCGTGCCGTTGCTGCTGGTGCTCACCGAAGGCGGCATGGCCGCGGTGACGGCCTCCTGGGCCGCCGATGACGTCATCCTCGATACCGCCGGCCCCGCCGAGGTGGAGGCCCGCATCCGCCTGGCCCTGACCCGCTCCTCCGGCGCCGATGATTCCGTGCACCAGGAAATCCAGGCGGCCGGCGTCATCATCGACGAGGACAGCTACACGGCCCGGGTCCACGGCAAGATCCTGAACCTGACGTACAAGGAGTTTGAGCTCCTGAAATACCTGGCCCAGCATCCCGGGAGGGTTTTCACCCGCGCCCAGCTCCTCAACGAGGTGTGGGGCTACGACTACTACGGGGGCACCCGCACCGTGGACGTCCATGTGCGGCGCTTGCGGGCCAAGCTCGGATCCGACCACGAGAACCTGATCAGCACCGTGCGCAACGTGGGCTATCGCCTCACCATCTCCAAAATGCCCGACGACGAGCTCGCCGACGCGTAAATGTCCGCAGGAACGCGCAAGGCCCGCTCCCTGACGGGGGCGGGCCTTGTACTTTGGTGGAGGACATACGGATCGAACGTATCGAGGACACCCCAGTGGTGCATCCCCCCAGTTGCCGTCCAGCCGGACATGGCGTGAACCAAACCCAACGTGACTGCCCTCAAACTCTAGGCCAGCCCCCGTACTAGACGCAAACCGAACGCCGGAGGCCGCCCATCCCTCGGCTTCTGCCACGTTGGGCGCAGGCGAGTCTCGCGTTCGGCCGCGGGTGCCAGTTAGGCTGTGGGCATGAGCCCCGCAAAGACCGACAGCTGGCCCGTCACAGTAATCCAGGGCATCCCCGACACAGACACGCTCCATGACATCCTCGCCCTGTTGGATGCGGCCGAGGACGCCGACGGCAGTCCGCCCTTTTCCGAGCAGACCCTGGTTGAGCTCAAGGCCAGGCAAAGCGGCCCCCATGCGGTGTTGACCCTGTTGACGCATGCACCCGAGGGTGACACCCCACGCGAGGGGCAAGACCTGGCCGGGGTGGCCGTCGTCGTGCTTAACGGTGGTGAGGGGGTCCTGGAAATCGCCGTCCACCCCACCTACCGCAATGAGGGCGTTGGCTCCATGCTCGTGGACAAGCTGGTTGAAGTGCGCGGGCTCCAGGGCATCAAGGCCTGGTCCCACGGCGACCACGAGGCCGCCGCCGACCTTGCCGCCAGTTACGGGTACCGCGCCATCCGCGACCTCTGGCGCATGCGCCTGGTCCGGCAGGGCCCGCTCGATGTGCCCGCCCCGGCCGGCGCAACCCCACTACCCGACGGCGTAAAGGTGCGGACATTTGTGCCGCACCAGGACGAAGCCCCCTGGCTGGCGGCAAATGCCGCCGCGTTTGCGCACCACCCCGAGCAGGGCGCCATGACCCTGGCCGACCTGCAGGCCCGCATGGCCGAGCCCTGGTTTGATCCGGCCGGCTTCTTTTTGGCCGTCAACGGTGCCGGGGAGATCCTGGGCTTCCACTGGACCAAGGTCCACCCGGCACGCGCCGGCCAGGCGGAAATGGGTGAGGTCTACGTTGTGGGCGTCACGCCCGCCGCCCAGGGATTGGGGCTGGGCAAGGCGCTCACCCTCCGGGGCATTGAGCACCTGCACGCCAGTGGCTTGCGCGCCATCATGCTGTACGTCGATGCCGACAACGAGGCGGCCGTGGCCCTGTACCGGAAACTCGGATTCACCAAATGGGACTCGGACGTCATGTACGGCCCGGTGTCGGCGTCGTAAGTCTTTCCCTGCGTTCGGACCCACGGCACCCGGCTTGTAAAGTTGAACCAAAGCAGCACCAACTATGAGGAACTATCGATGAAACGCGAAAACATGGGACCGGTGCAAACCGCGGCATCATTTGGGCGGGAACGCTTTGGCTCCGGCGAGGTGCCTGCCGCCCGGGCCACCCAGGACCGGATCGACATCCCCGAGTTCGAGCCCAACCTCACGCCCGAAGGCGACATCAGCCCCGACCGGTTCCTTGACCGCGAGCTCAGCTGGCTGGCGTTCAACGCCCGTGTCCTGGAACTGGCCGAGGACCCGGACCTGCAGCTGTTGGAGCGGGTGAACTTCCTGTCCATCTTCGCCTCCAACCTTGACGAGTTCTTCATGGTCAGGGTGGCCGGGCTCAAGCGCCGCATCGCCACCGGCCTGGCCGTGCCCTCCCCCGCCGGCCTGAGCCCCATCGAGGTCCTCGAGCAGATCAGCGACGCCGCCCACGAGCTGCAGTCCCGCCACGCGCACGTCTTTGCCAGCCAAATCCGCCCGGCCCTAGCCTACGAGCACATCCACCTGGTGCGTTGGGCCGAACTTGACGAAACTGCCAAGGTCCAGCTGAGCCGGATGTTTGCGGAAAAAATCTTCCCCATCCTCACACCCCTCGCCGTGGACCCGGCCCACCCGTTCCCGTACATCTCCGGGCTGTCCCTGAACTTGGCCGTGGTGGTGCGCAACCCCGTCAGCGACAAGGAACTCTTTGCCCGGCTGAAGGTGCCGGACCTTTTGCCGCGCCTGGTTTCCGTTGACGGCCCGCGCGCAGGCACGGTTCCGGGACGCGTGGCCCGGTTCATCCCGCTCGAAGACGTCATTGCCGAGCACCTGTACCAGCTCTTCCCCGGGATGGAGGTACTGGAACACCACACGTTCCGGGTCACCCGCAACGAAGACCTTGAAGTTGAAGAGGACGACGCCGAGAACCTCCTCCAGGCGTTGGAGAAGGAACTGCTGCGCCGCAAGTTCGGACCGCCGGTGCGCCTTGAGGTGACCACCGACATCAACCCGAACATCCTGGCATTGCTGGTCCGCGAGCTGGACATCGAGGACACCGAGGTTTACGCACTGCCTGCCCCCTTGGACCTGCGCGGGCTCTCCATCATCGGAGGCATTGACCGCAGCGACATGCGCTACCCCAAGCACGTGGCCCACACCTCGCGTGACTTGAACGAGTCCGAGACGTCCAAGGCGGCCAACGTATTTGCCGCCATGCGTCGTCGTGACATCCTGCTGCACCACCCCTACGACTCCTTCTCCACCTCCGTGCAGGCGTTCCTGGAACAGGCGGCCGCCGACCCCAAGGTCAGGGCCATCAAGCAGACCCTGTACCGGACCTCCGGCGACTCCCCCATTGTTGATGCACTCGTGGATGCGGCCGAAGCCGGCAAGCAGGTACTGGCCCTCGTTGAAATCAAGGCCCGCTTTGACGAGCAGGCCAACATCTCCTGGGCCCGCAAGCTGGAACAGGCCGGCGTGCACGTGGTGTACGGCATCGTGGGGCTGAAGACGCACTGCAAACTCTCACTGGTGGTGCGCCAGGAACAGGACGGGCTGCGCCGCTACTGCCACATCGGTACCGGCAACTACCATCCGCGCACGGCCCGCTACTACGAGGACCTGGGCCTGCTGACGGCCGACAACCAGGTGGGCGAGGACCTCTCCAGGCTCTTTAACCAGTTGTCCGGCTATGCCCCCAAGTCCACGTTTGAGCGCCTCCTGGTAGCTCCCCGCTCCGTGCGGTCGGGCCTGATTGAGCGCATCGACACCGAAATCGCCAACAAGAAGGCTGGACTTCCGGCGCAGGTTCGCATCAAGGTCAATTCCATGGTGGACGAATCCATCATCGATTCCCTGTACCGGGCATCTCAGGCAGGCGTTGACGTGGGCGTGATCGTGCGCGGCATCTGCTCGCTTCGTCCGGGCGTTCCGGGCCTCAGCGAGAACATCACCGTCCGCTCCGTCCTGGGCAGGTTCCTGGAACATTCGCGCGTGTTCACGTTCGCCAACGGCGGGGACACGGTGGTCTACATCGGCTCCGCCGACATGATGCACCGCAACCTGGACCGCCGGGTGGAGGCTCTTGTCCAACTGGCCAACAAGGACGACATCTCCTCCGTCAATTCCCTGCTGGATCGGTACTTGGATCCGAGGACCTCCAGCTGGCACCTGGACAACGACGGCGAATGGACCCGGCACCACCTGGACGCCGACGGAAAACCGCTCAGCGATGTCCAATCCTGGCTACTGGCCAGCCGTTCGCGGCAGCGACTGACCCTGCATCCGTAATGCGCAGCACCGAACATTTGGAAGACGTTGCGGCGGACGGCGACGGCATGGGCATTTCCGTGTACGCCGCCGGTGCGTTGTGCTGGCGGGTGAAGAAGCAAAAGCTTGAACTGTTGCTCATCCACCGCCAGCGCTACGACGACTGGTCCTGGCCCAAGGGCAAGCTCGACAAGGGTGAAACCCTGGCCGAATGCGCCGTGCGGGAAGTGTATGAGGAGGTGGGCCTGCCCATCACCCTTGGCATCCCCCTGCCCACCATCCGCTACGCCGTCAAGCCCGGCCTGAAGGAAGTCCACTACTGGGCTGCGGCTGTGGACGACATGCCACCAATGCCCGACGGCAAGGAAGTGGACACCGCTGTCTGGTGCAGCCCCACCAAGGCGCGCGGGCTGCTGTCCAACCCGTCCGACGTCGGCCCCCTGGACGCCCTGGTGTCCGCCCACGAGGCCGGCACCCTGGACACGTGGCCGCTGCTGGTGGTCAGGCACGCCAAGGCCAAGCCACGGTCGGCATGGACCCTTGCCGAGGGTGAACGGCCGCTGGCCGCCACCGGCCGGCGGCAGGCCCTGTACCTGCAGCGGCTGCTGATGTCCTGGCATCCCGAGAAGATCCTCACGAGCGGCTGGATGCGCTGTATCGCCACAATTTCCCCCTATGCACAGGCGACCAAGGCAAAGGTCAAGGTCGTTCCGGCGCTGACGGAAGCGGACCACAAACGCAACCCGGCCAAGGCCGCCGCCGTCATTGAACGGTTGCTGACCAAGTCCAGCCCCGCGGCCGTTTGCACCCACCGCCCCGTACTTCCCACGGTCCTTGCCGCATTGGCCACCCGTATGGATCCCGCCCTCGCCGCCACGCTTCCGTTGCTGGATCCGCACCTGGCCCCGGGGGAAGTGCTCGTGGCCCATGTGTCCGTCAGCGAGCCAGGGCGCATTGTGGCCATAGAGCAGCACAAGCCCTACGAGGACTGACCCTTTCGTTGAGGGGACACATCTCCTCTCAACAAGGGAGATCTGCCCTCAACAATTTTGTACCTTATGCTTGGTACAAAGATTGAGGGGGAACAATGTTTGCACCAAATTTGACCGAACTGCTCTTACTCATTGGCACTGTAGGGGTCATCGGCACGATCTTGGTGTATTTGTACGTACGCCTTGTGAGGTGGGCGCCCCGCCAAGGCCAGTCGCTGGAACACGTCCGCAAGCATGCCCTCTGGACAGGGGTCATCGCCTGGGCGCTCAGCAGCGTTGGTGGTGCGAACCGGGCAGGGCTTATCCCGGCCGGGCCAATCGCAGACCCGGCACATCCGGCGGCTGCAATTCCCCTCAACCCTTGGGACACAATCCAGTTCACCCCGCTTTTTGGCCCCATTGCTGCGGTCCTGCTGGTCCACCTGATCGGGCAACTCACTTGGCCGGCACCGAAATCCTCCAGACGGGTGGCCGTCCTGGAATTCCGGCGGGTGCGTGACTTCGTGGAACCGGCCCTCGGCTGGACCGTCCTGGGCATCTTCACTCTCAGCGCAGCCGCCGTGGCATGGCTCGCGTTTGCCCCCGGGTTTCCAGCCGTGGACGCCCAGGCCTTCCCGGACGGATCGACGCACGGCCCGATCGACGGCCGCGTTCCCGGCTGGATCCTTGCCACCGCGCTGGGGGCCGCCCTGTTCACCCTGGCGCTGGGCACCTCTGGGGTCATGCGGCTCATAGCATCGCGCCGTTCCCTGGAGGCCCTGGACCACGAACAAAATTCAACCTTGCGGGTCATTGGCATGAACCGGCTTTTGCGGGTGTCGGCCACGATGGCCTCGGGCATTGGAGCCATTGCGGGCAACTTCCTGTTTCAGCCCTCACCGGAGACGCCCACAAACTGGCTGGCCATCGCCACCATAGCCGCGGCGATCGCCATGTTCTTGTGGAAGCCGCCATTCCTGGACGCAGAGGCCCCCGACGCCGCCTACGACACCCTGTTCGGCAACAAGTCCGGCCAACGCCTCCCCCACGACGACGGCCCGGCCGCCGCCCGGCTGGTCGATTCCGGCACGCCCGCTGTCGTCATGGCTGCCCTGGTCGGTACGCTGACAGGCACCACCCTCATCACCTGGCTGGGATGGTTGGGACCGGTGCTCATAGGCATCATTTTCATCATGTTGACGTACACCGGTCTTGAATTCCTGCTGCGCCGCAACTATGCAACGCCCGGCAGGCCACGGACTCGCCTGGAGAAGGCCCTTCCGTGGCCAATGTGCGCGGCCCTGGCCATCTCCGCAGCTGGTCTTGCCATGGCCCTGAGCCTTGCCCTGCGCGCGGCAAATGCGGGCCTGGGCGCCTCCGAGGGGTGGAACGGGCAGGGTGGGCCGGCGTCGTTCGTCCTGGTTCCGTTCTGCTGCGCCATGGCGGTTCTCGTCGTCGGGGCACTGGCCGCGCTCCTTGTCATCCGGCGCCCCGGGCTCGAGAAGGCCACGGTGGAACTCGACAATGCCCTTCGGCGGCGGTCATTGTTCCGGATTTCCCGGACGGTGGCGGCGGGCTGGTTTGCCATCCTTGCGGCACTCTTGCTGGTGGTCCCCTACGACACAAACCCGCATCCGCTGGCGGTGCAGCCGAACCTGCCGATCTTTGGCGCCCTTTGCATCGTCCTGGCGGCCTTGGCGCTCATCTATCCGGTGCGCGCCTTCACCCCGAACCAATTCCTGGCGTCCGGCATCGCGGCACAACCCGGCACCGGCAGGAAGTAGCCGACCATGGAGGCCCGCATTGTCATCGACCTGTCCACCGCCACGCCACCGTATGAGCAGATCCAAAGCCAAATCGCCTCCCTCATTGCCGTGGGCGAACTGCGCGAGGGCACCCGTCTGCCCACCGTGCGCAGCCTGGCCGCGGACCTTGGGGTCGCCGCAGGCACCGTGGCCCGCGCCTACAAGGAGCTCGAAGCCGCCGGTGCGGTGTCCACCAACCGCCGCCAGGGCACGGTGGTCACTGGATTTAGACAAGCTCAATCACCGGCCTCGCCAGGCTGGGTCTCGACAGGCTCGACCACCGGATCGTTGGCCGGGCCTGTCGAGACCGGGAGCCTGGACACCCGGAACGGCCCGCCCGCGGAGGTGATGGCCGCCGTCGAGCAATTGATGGAGGCAGGCATGCATGCCGGGCTGGACAACAAAACACTTGTCTCCCTGCTCCAGGGCCGGCTCGCGCAGCGGGACGGTTCTCGTCAGGCTCGACCACCGGAGGCCAAGTAGACTTGTTGGCGTGACTATTTTGACCCCTTATGAGGACATGCTTCGTGACGTGCTGGCCCACGGCACGGCGAAATCGGACCGCACCGGCACCGGCACACGGAGCGTCTTTGGCCGCCAACTGCGCTTTGACCTCTCCGAAAGCTTCCCGCTGATCACCACCAAGCGCGTGCATTTCAAGTCGGTGGCGATGGAGCTGTTGTGGTTCCTACGCGGGGATTCAAACGTGCGCTGGCTCCAGGACAACGGCGTGAAGATCTGGAACGAATGGGCCGACGACGACGGCGAGCTGGGCCCCGTCTATGGCGTCCAGTGGCGCTCCTGGCCAACGCCCGACGGCGAACACATCGACCAGATCTCCCAGGTCATGGAGTCGCTGCGCACCAACCCCGACTCCCGCCGCCACATTGTGTCCGCGTGGAATGTGGGCGAGCTGAAGAACATGGCGCTGCCTCCGTGCCACGCCTTCTTCCAGTTCTACGTGGAACCGACCGAAGACGGCCGCGGAAAACTCAGCTGCCAGTTGTACCAGCGCTCGGCCGACACCTTCCTGGGCGTCCCGTTCAACATCGCCTCCTACGCGCTGCTGACCATGATGGTGGCCCACCAGCTGGACATGGACCCGGGCGAGTTCATCTGGACCGGCGGCGACGTCCACATCTACGACGACCATCTGGAGCAGGTTGCCGAGCAGCTCTCCCGTGAGCCCTATCCGTACCCGCAGCTGCGGTTTGCCCGCAAGCCCGCATCGATTTTTGATTACACTTTTGACGACCTCGAGCTGGTCAACTACCAGCACCACCCCACGATTAAGGCACGGATAGCCGTATGAGCGAGACCGCTTCCCTCCCCACGCTCTACCACTTCAACGAACCCATCGTGGGCATGATTTGGGCCCAGACCAACCAGGGCGTCATCGGGGCCGAAGGCGGCATGCCCTGGCATGTGCCCGAGGACCTGGCTCACTTTAAGCGTGTCACCGAGGGCCATCCGGTGGTCATGGGCCGCAAGACCTGGGACTCGTTCCCGGCGAAGTTCCGTCCCCTGCCGGACCGCACCAACATCGTGGTGACCCGCCAGCTTGGGTGGGGCTCGACGCCCGAGGCGAGCGGCGCCGTCGTGCTTGACTCCGTGGAGGAGGCGTTGGTGGAGGCGCAGTTCTCCCCCGGCGGCGATGAGGTCTGGGTCATTGGCGGAGGGCAGATCTTTGAGCAGGTGATCGATGACTGCAACGTTGCCGTCATCACCGTTATAAACTCGGACGTACCGGGTGACACGCAGGCGCCAGCGCTTGGCCCGGAGTGGTCGTTCCGCGGCGCCACGCCCCGCGAAGGTTGGCACACGGCCAAGAACGGCACCGAATACCGCTTCACGCTGTGGGCCAAGGGTGATTCCGAGTTCGTGGCCGAGTAGCCCCCTGGGCCGACGCCCGTTCACCAGATGAAACGAACTTCGCCCGATTTGCCCCAGCCTCTAAACTAAAGGGCATGACCAATAACAGTGTTCCTTCCGTCGGCCTGGTTGGCTGGCGCGGCATGGTCGGTTCCGTCCTGGTGCAGCGTATGCAGGACGAAGGCGACTTCGGCGATATCAACCCCGTCTTCTTCTCCACCTCCAACGCCGGCGGCAACGCCCCGGCAATTGCAGGCTCCGGCGACGCCGGCAAGCTCGAAGACGCCTACGACATTGACACTTTGGCCAAGCTGCCCATTATTGTCACCGCCCAGGGCGGGGACTACACCAAGCGAGTCCACACCGAGCTGCGCAGCCGCGGCTGGGACGGGCTCTGGATGGACGCGGCCTCCACGCTGCGCATGAACAACGAATCCATCATCGTGCTGGACCCCATCAATCGCGACGTGATCGACGCCGGCCTGGCTTCTGGAGTCAAGGACTTTGTGGGCGGCAACTGCACGGTCTCGTGCATGCTCATGGGCCTGGGCGGGCTGTTCAAGAACGGCCTGGTCGAGTGGGGCACCTCCATGACCTACCAGGCGGCCTCCGGAGGCGGCGCCCGCCACATGCGCGAGCTGCTGAACCAGTTCGGCACGCTCAACTCGGAGGTATCCAGCGAACTGGACGACCCGGCGTCGGCCATCCTGGAGATCGACCGCAAGGTCCTGGCCCACCAGCGCGACGGCGTCGACGCCGCCCAGTTCGGCGTGCCCCTGGCCGGCTCGCTGATCCCCTGGATCGACGCGGACCTGGGCAACGGGCAGTCCAAGGAGGAGTGGAAGGCCGGGGTTGAAACCAACAAGATCCTGGGCACCTCCGACTCCAACCGCGTAATCATGGATGGCCTGTGCGTGCGCATCGGCGCCATGCGCTCCAACTCACAGGCGCTGACCCTCAAGCTCCGCGAGGACCTGTCCGTGGCCGAGATCGAGTCGCTGCTGGCCAACGACAACCAGTGGGCCAAGGTGGTGCCGAACACGAAGGCGGCCTCCATGGCGGACCTGTCGCCGGTGGCCGCCTCCGGTACGCTTGATGTTCCTGTGGGCCGCATCCGCAAGATGGAAATGGGCCCGGAGTACATC
>JBAUMA010000390.1:0-4542 GCA_049578485.1 Specibacter sp. | reverse complement strand
AGCTTGTCGAGATCTCGACAAGCTCGATCACCGGTTTTAGCGCCCGGTGCCGCCGTATACGGTGGCTTCGTCGTCGCCGTCGAGCCCGAAGGCCTGGTGCACGGCACGCACGGCAACATCGAGCATGTCTGCGCGGGTGACCACGGAGATGCGGATCTCGGAGGTGGAGATCAAATCGATGTTCACGCCGGCGTCGGACAAGGCCTGGAAGAAGCGGTAGGAGACGCCCGGGTTGGACCGCATGCCGGCGCCGATCAGTGAGAGCTTTCCGATCTTGTCGTCATAGATCAAATCCTCGAAGCCGACGTCGGACTGCTTGGCGCGCAGGGCGTTGAGGGCATCCTCGCCCTCGACCATCGGCAGGGTGAAGGAGATGTCCGTCTTGCCGGAGCCCTTAGTGGAAATGTTCTGCACAATCATGTCGATGTTTGAATGCGCGCCGGCGATGATGCCGAAGATCATGGCAGCCTTGCCGGGGATGTCCGGCACGCCGACGACGGTGACTTTGGCTTCCGAGCGGTCATGGGCCACGCCGGAGATGATTGGCTGCTCCAAGGCAACTCCCTCTGAGATCTTGATTTTGTCGTCGGGGCTGGGCAGGACCCAGGTCCCTTCATTGTCGCTGAACGAGGACCGCACGTGGATGGGCAGTCCAAAACGCCGGGCGTATTCCACGCAGCGCAGGTGCAAGATCTTGGCGCCCGAGGCCGCCATTTCGAGCATTTCCTCGCTGGAGATCTTGCTGATCTTTTGGGCGCTGGACACCACGCGGGGATCGGCCGTGTAGACGCCGTCGACGTCGGTGTAAATTTCGCACACATCGGCGTTCAGGGCTGCGGCCAGGGCAACGGCCGTGGTGTCGGAGCCGCCGCGGCCCATCGTGGTGATCTCGTTCGTGGCGCGGCTCATGCCCTGGAAACCGGCCACAATGGCCACCTTGCCCTTGTCCAGGGCGGTGCGCACTCGGTGCGGGTCAACATCGATGATGCGGGCCTTGCCGTGGATGCCGTCGGTGATCATGCCGGCTTGGCTGCCCGTGAAGGACTGTGCCACGCCGTCAAGGGAACTGATGGCCATGGCCAGCAGTGCCATGGAAATTCGCTCGCCGGCCGTCATGAGCATGTCCAACTCACGGGCCGGGGGATGCTGGGAAACCTGGGCGGCCAGATCCAACAGCTCATCGGTGGTGTCGCCCATGGCCGAAACGACCACCACCACTTCGTGGCCGTCGTTTTGGGTTGCCATCACGCGGCGGGCAACACGAAGTATGCCCTCGGCATCTGAGACGGATGATCCGCCATATTTCTGAACGATCAAGCTCATGCGTGCACACTCATCGGCTAACCTAACGCAACAAAACTAAAGGACGTTGATGATTCTTTCGCTGCCGCTCACGACCACACCGGGCAACCGCGCCGGGCCTGTGCGGCATTATTGGCGCGGGAGGCAGTTGAGGCAAGTTTAGCCCGGGGCCGCCATCATTTCGGAATCGGGGCGTCCACATGACGGACATAGGCCCTCCGAATGGTGGGCCGTGGGCCGGTGACGTGGCCAAAGGTGCGACCACGGGATGATGACCGGGCGCCGCTCCGGGACCTACCATGGTGCAAAGGCCCACAGGGGGCCCATTGGGGGAGGACAATCATGACAGTCACACCGGAACCGCAGCACAGTCCACAGGGTGGACATCCGCCGGGGCCCGAACCTTTCAACGGACTCGCTGCGACAGGGATCTCGCGCAGCTTCGGCACCGTCTCCGCGGTGGTCGACATGGAGCTGCACGCGCCCGCAGGGGAAGTCACCGCATTGATCGGCCCCAATGGTGCCGGTAAGACAACGTTTCTGCTGATCCTGGCATCACTGTTGGCCCCGGACACGGGCACGGTGCGCGTCATGGGGATCGACCCGGCTGTGAACCCTTCGGCGGCCAGGGCCAGGATTGGCTGGATGCCCGACACGCTGGGCGTGTGGGAGTCGTTGACGGCCCGGGAAATCTTGACGGTCATGGGCAGGTTCTACCGGCTGCCCAAGGCCGGCATTCCGACCCGGGTGGGCGACTTGCTGGAACTGGTCAACCTCACCGAACTGGCGGACCAAAAGGCCAGGGTGCTTTCCCGCGGCCAGCAGCAACGGCTGAGCCTGGCGCGGGCACTGATCCATGACCCGGACGTGTTGCTCCTGGACGAGCCGGCGTCGGGGTTGGACCCGGGCTCGCGCGTTTCACTGCGCCACATCCTGCGCGGCCTGGCAGCGGAGGGCAAGGCCGTCGTCGTCTCTTCCCACGTCCTGGCCGAACTGGACGAAGTGGCGGATCGGGCGGTGTTCGTCAACGCCGGCAGGTCGGTCCTGTCCCAGACGGTGGATCAGGCGGCCACCCGGAGCCGCCGCTACACCATTGCCGCCCTTGACCTGGCCGCTGCCACAGCCGAACTGACGCGGCTTGGCGTGCCCTTTGTGGCGGGCAAGGGGCGGCGGGAGGCCGTATCGGTTGAACTGGCCACCGAAGCAGACGCAGCGCGACTGTTGGCGGAGCTGGTGGGCGCCGGCGTGCAGGTTTCCGCGTTTGCCCCTGCCGGCGGCATCCTGGAGGAAACGTACATGAGCATGGAGGTGGAGCAGCGATGACCATCATTTCTGACGGGCGCGGCAGCATTCCCGAGGCACAGCAACCCAACGACGACGAGCCGGGTGGTTTTGCCGCCTACTGGGCAGCGGTTTCGGCCGTGGTGGGCATGGAAATGCGTCAGCGGATGCGTTCCCGCGGCTGGTACATCATGCTGGGCATTTGGCTGTTCATCATTGCCCTGGTGACCTGGCTTACCTGGTTGAGCTGGCGCAGCCAATACAGCGGCGGCGACTTCGGCTACACGGGAACCCATGCCGGCCCGGGCGCTGTCATCTTTGAGATTGTGCTGGCCTTTGTGCTGCTCTTTGGGCTGCTGGTGGCGCCGGCATTCTCCGCCAACGCCGTCAACGGGGACAGGGCCGGGGGCACGCTGGCCATCTTGCAAGTGACGCTGCTGACCCCGGGACAAATCCTGTGGGGCAAGTTCCTTGCGTCCTGGATTGCAGGGTTGGCGTTCCTGGTGGTCAGCACGCCATTCCTGGTGTTTGGCATTTTGCAGGGCGGGCTGGGGGCGGGGCACATTTTCACAGCCCTGCTCATGCTTGCCGTGGAGCTGGGTGTGGTCTGCGCCCTCGGGGTGGGCATTTCCGCACTGGCCAACCGGCCCCTGTTTTCCATAGTCGTGACCTACCTTGTGGTGGCCGCCTTGTCGATCGGTACGCTGATTGCCTTCGGCCTGGGCACCTTGGTCAGCCAAGGCACCGTCATGGCCAACCAGGTCCAGTACAAGAATTCCTATTCCGACTCCTCCGGCGACCAGCCGCTGCCACCGGGCATCACCGACCAAAACAACGACTACGCCTGCTACGGCACGTTGGCCGAACAGGAGGCGGTCCGCACGGACAGGGTTGCGTGGATTTTGGCGATGAATCCGTTTGTGGTGGTGGCCGATTCCATCCCCTACACACCGGGGTCCAGCACCGACTATTCATCCAACGGGACCTTTGAAATGATCAGCCAGGCGGCACGGGCGGCACAAGCGGGCCCCTCTGTGACCACCCCGTGCGCCAACGGCAAGGTCGCCCCATCCAGTGTGGAGCAGAAGACGCCGTTGTGGCCGCTGGGACTTGGCCTGCAGCTGGTGGTTGCCGCCGGCGTCGTTGCCCTGGGCTGGCGCTCACTGCGGACACCGGCCGGCAAATTGCCCCAGGGAACGCGCGTCGCGTAGCTTGACCGTCCGCGTCCGCGTCCACGTCCACGTCTATGTTGCAGTTGTTGCACCAAAATCGCGAAAGAAAGCGCTTTCCGGTCCAACAACTGCAACATAGACGGGAGGGGTTAGGAAACGGGCACCGAGGTCCGCGGCGCCGTCATCATGATTGCGTCTTCCGGGATCTGGCGGACGGCGCCCTTGTCGGCGCTGGTGGCCATGGAGGCGTAGGCGCGCAGGGCGGCGGACACTTCGCGGACTCGGCCCACCGGCTGGTATCCGGTGGTTGCCTCGAGGACGTCGCGGCGCGCGTCCAGCTCGGCCGGGTCAACCAGGAGCTCCAGGGAGCGGTTGGGGATGTCGATGCGGATGAGGTCGCCGTCCTGGACCAGGGCGATGGTTCCGCCGGAGGCTGCCTCGGGGGAGACGTGGCCGATGGAGAGCCCGGAGGTGCCGCCGGAGAAACGGCCGTCGGTGATGAGTGCGCAGACCTTGCCCAGGCCCAGGCCCTTCAGGAACGATGTCGGGTACAGCATTTCCTGCATGCCCGGTCCGCCGCGGGGGCCCTCGTAGCGGATGACGACGACATCGCCGGCCTTGACCGTCTTGGAGAGGATCTTTTCCACGGCCTCGTCCTGAGATTCGCACACGACGGCGGGGCCTTCGAACGTCCAGATGGATTCGTCGACGCCGGCCGTCTTGACCACGGCGCCGTCCAGGGCGATGTTGCCGCGCAACACGGCCAGGCCGCCATCCTTGGAGAAGG
>JBAUMA010000389.1:0-13651 GCA_049578485.1 Specibacter sp. | reverse complement strand
GGCGTGGGCGTGGTGTACGGGCTCTGGAAGGGCATCGCCTCCATGCGCCGCAAGTAGGGCGCACCCACAGCGCGGAACCCTTGCCCCACCCAAGGTTCCCGGCGCACCTTGGCAACGCCCCGGTGTCGTACTGAAAAGAAGTTAAAACAAAGCACCCGCACACCGGAATCGGTGAACGGGCGCTTTCAAAAAAGAAGATTTACTTCTTGTTGCGACGCTGGTGACGCGTCTTGCGAAGCTGCTTACGGTGCTTCTTCTTGGACATCCGCTTACGGCGCTTCTTAACTACTGAACCCATGAAAGTTCCTCACAAACTACATAGAAGGCCTCAAATGAGGCCCAAACGATTAGGTCGACCGATCGCAGGAATCGGTCAAAGCCGAAAATGGATCTTTCCTAGACTACCGTGCCTAACCGGTCTGCGCCGAACCGGGGCCATTGTGGGCTCCCGGGCCATCCACCACGGCGGACTTCAGGAACGTCTCGACGGCGTTGGCCGGGACCCGGTATGAGCGGCCAAAGCGGACGGCGGGCAGCTCCCCGGCGTGCACCATGCGGTAAACAGTCATCTTGGACACGCGCATGAGCTCGGCCACTTCCTGGACCGTCAGGAAGTTCACATCGGAGAAATTCTGCCCCTGTGCCATGGCCGCTTGGCTCCTGTTTCTTGATGCGGGCATTGGCGCCCGTCAACTTCTAGCGCTAACTCTAAATGCTGACGGGGCCAATGTGAAAGCTGTGACTTGGACGGGCTCAGCCCCGGGCACCCTGGGTGCGGCGCGAGCGGGAGGCGTCTGCCAGCCCTGCCAGCACGTCGGCCGTGACGGCCCACTCCATGCAGGCGTCCGTGACGCTTTGGCCGTATGTCAGCTCGGCGGTGCCGGCGGCCACCTCGTCGACGTCGAGCTTCTGGGCCCCGCCCACCAGGAAACTTTCCAGCATGACGCCGGCAATGGAGTCCGCGGAGGCGCCGCCGCCTTCGAGCTGGGCGCCGATTTCCAGCGCCACTTCGGCCTGGCGGTGGTGGCTCTTGCCGGAGTTGGCGTGGCTGGCGTCCACGATCAGGCGTGGGTTGATGCCGGCGTGCGCGGCCTGCGCCGCGGCATCCTCAACGTCGGCGGCCGAGTAGTTGGGTCCCTTGCGGCCGCCGCGCAGGATCATGTGGGTGTCCTGGTTGCCGGCCGTGGTGACCAGGGCGGCCCGGCCGTCGCCGTCGATGCCGAGGAACGACTGTGCGGCGCTGGCGGCGTTGCAGGCGTCCAGCGCCACCTGGAGGTCGCCGTCGGTGCCGTTCTTGAAGCCGATGGGCATGGACAGGCCGGAGGAGAGCTGGCGGTGGATCTGGCTCTCGGTGGTGCGCGCACCGATGGCGCCCCAGGAAATCAAGTCCGCCGTGTACTGGGGGCTGATGGGCTCAAGGAATTCGGTGCCGGTGGGCAGGCCGAGCCGGGCCACCTCAAGGAGGAACTCGCGGGCCATTTTCAGGCCCTTGGCGACGTCGTGGCTGCCATCGAGCATCGGGTCATTGATCAGGCCCTTCCAGCCCACCGTGGTGCGGGGCTTTTCAAAGTAGGCCCGCATGACGATCAGCAGGTCTTCCTCGTGCTCCTTGGCCGTTGCCGCCAGCTTGCGGGCGTACTCCAGGCCCGCCTTGGGGTCGTGGATGGAGCACGGGCCCACCACCACGAGCAGGCGGTCATCCACCCCGTCCATGATGGCGCGGACCTGGTCGCGGCCGCGTTCGACGACGTTGCGCACCTGGGCGTCCAGCGGCAGCTCGGCGGCCAGCTCGACCGGGGACGGCAGGGCAGTGAATTGGCTGACGCGCAGGTTTGCGGTGGTGGATTCTTCGTGTGCTGCGGTGGTGGTCACGGTGAAAAGTTCCTTTTGGTGGGCTGGAAGCGAGCCCCTTTTCAGAAACCCGCCGGAAATGGCGAAGGACAGAGAAAATATTCTCTGTCCTGTTGGCTCTGAAGGAAGGTTGGGTGCGTGTCAGTTAGACGCAGGCCCCTCCAGAGCCAACGAAAAATACGCATACCAACGGTTTGTCATGCTCACACTGTAAACCGCCGCCCGCCGTGGCGCCAAATCGGCGCTTTCTTCGCATTTGCGCACCTTCTTCGCTTATAGGTGGTTGGGGAACGCCCTGTAAGCGAAGAAAGTGCGCTCACGCAGTTTCTACTTGATGCCTGTGGTGGCGATGCCCTTGATGAGGAATCGCTGGCCAAACAGGAAGACCAGGAACACGGGCAGCAGGGACACGATCGACATGGCGAACAGGGATCCCCAACTGGTGCCGGCCTGCGAGTCCACAAAGGCGCGCAGCGCCACCGGAACCGTGAACATGTCCGGATCCGTCAGGTAGATCAACGCGCCGAAGAAGTCGTTCCACGTCCAAATAAACGTAAAGATGGTGGTGGTCGCCAGGGCTGGGACCATCAGCGGCAGGATTACGCGCAGGAAGATGCGGGGGTGTCCGGCGCCGTCGATGCGGGCCGCCTCATCGAGCTCCTTCGGGATGCCTCGGATGAACTGCACCATCAAGAACACGAAGAACGCATCCGTTGCCAGCAGCTTGGGCACGATCAACGGCCAGAAGGTGTTGACCCAGCCAATCTGGGAAAACATGATGTACTGCGGCACGATCACCACATGGAACGGGAGCATGATGGTCAGCAGCATGATGCCGAAGAACAGCTTGCTGGCCGTGAACTTCAACCGGGCAAAGGCATACGCCGCCATGGAACAAGAGATCAGGTTGCCCAGAATGGCGCCGATGACCACGATCGCCGAGTTGATCATGTAGTGCCCAAACGGGTGCGTCAGCGCCGACCACCCGCTCGTGTAGTTGCTCAGGTCCAGTTCACTCAGCCACAGGCCCGGATCCTTGAAGATCAGATCGTTGGGCCGCAGGGATGACACCACCATCCACAACAACGGGTAGATCATCACCGCGCCGGAAATGATCAGAACTCCGTGCTTGGACAGTGCCTTGGCCCGGGCCCTGCGGCTGAAGGAGAGCGTGCCGCGTGATTCGCGGACCCTCTTGGTCTTCCTTGGCTTGCCCGGTGTGGTTTCCCCTGCGGGGGCATCGGGCAGCGTCTGCACATTAGTCGTCATAGAACACCCAGAACTTTGAGGCGAAGAAGTTGATGGCGGTGAAGGCGCCAATGATCACGAGCAGCACCCATGCCATGGCCGATGCGTACCCCATGTCGAACTGGCCGAAGCCCTTCTGGTAGAGGTACAGCGTGAAGAACATCGTGGAGTCCGACGGGCCGCCGCTGCCGCCGGAGACGATGAACGCCTGCGTAAACGATTGAAAGGCTCCGATGATCTGCAGCACCAGGTTGAAGAAGATGATGGGGCTGAGCAGGGGAACGGTGATCTTGACAAACTTTTGCCACGGGGAGGCGCCGTCAACGTCGGCGGCCTCGTAATACATGGCCGGAATCTGTCGCAGGCCGGCCAGGAAAATGATCATGGGAGCGCCAAAGGTCCAAACGTGGAGCAGGATGATCGAGCCCAGCGCCGTGTTGGGATCGGAAATCCATCCCGGGCCCTGGATCCCCACCATGCCCAGGAGCTGGTTGACCAGGCCGGTGGTGCCGAAGATTTGCTTCCACAGAATCGCGATTGCCACGGAGCCGCCCAGCAGGGAGGGCAGGTAGAACACGGATCGGTAAAACGGCAACCCCCGGATGCCCCTGTCCAGGACCAAGGCGATCAGCAAGGCCACGGCCAGCTGGATCGGCACGCCCACCAGGACATAGGTGAAGGTCACCCCGAGGGAGTTGTGGAGCCGGGTGTCCCGGAGCATCCGGGCAAAGTTGTCCAAACCGACCCAGTTCGGAGCCTGCAACAGGTTGTAGTCGGTGAAGGACAAGTACAGGGACGCCAGCATGGGCCCCAAGGTGATGAACACAATGCCGAGCAGCCACGGGATCAAGAAGATGTAGGCCGCCTTGTTGTCCCGGCCCTCATCCCGTTTTTCCGCCTTGGTCTTGGGGCTGGTGCGCCGCCTCATCTTGGAGAGTTCGCCCAGTGCGCTCATGGGGTCACCCCTGTCAGTGCTGTCCCGGCGTCGTGCATGGGTCGGGCGGGGAATGTGACGCCCGCGTCATGAACCGTCATGCGAACCTCCTTTGGTTTACAGGGTCGGGGAAATCTTGGTGGGTGGCATACGGCTTGTGGGCCTGTATCTCTGGGTGCGGGGCTCGGCTTCACGGCCTTCCAACCGTGAGAGCTGCACCACAATCCCCAAGTGGCTAGTTCCAAAGTAAACGCTTTCTCGGAATCTGTACAGTTGTTTCGCAAGATTTGAGAAAGCGTTTTCTTCGCCGGTCCGAATCCTTGGCGATCAATCCGCTGCGGCACTTGTTAGCTGCATCACAACCCCCTATGCTGAGTGAGAAAACGTTTTCTTAGCCCTGAAAGGTAATCCATGCTGTTGGATGAAATTCCCGCACAGGCCCCAGCTCCCGTTGCGGCAGGCAGCCGGATCGAATGGCTCAAGCTGTCCTCGATCAAGCTGCCGCTGGCCGTTCCGGTGAGCGATGCCAAGGTCCTGACCGGCCGGCAAAAGCCGATGGGCGAGGTCATGTTCCTGTTTACCGAGATCCGTACCGCGGACGGCACCGAGGGAATCGGCTTCAGCTATTCCAAGCGGGCCGGAGGCCCCGGGCAGTTCGCCCACGCCCGGGAAATCGCCGGCGAACTGCTGGGCGAGGATGCCAATGACATCCAGCGTCTCTGGACGAAGCTCGCCTGGGCGGGCGCTTCCGTGGGACGCTCCGGACTGGCCACGCAGGCCATCGCCTCCATGGACATCGCCCTGTGGGACCTCAAGGCCAAGCGGGCCAACCTTCCACTGGCCAAGCTGCTCGGAGCACACCGCGACTCCGTCCGCTGCTACAACACCTCCGGCGGATTCCTGCACACCCCGCTGGAACAGGTCCTGGAGAATGCCGACGCCACGATTGCCAATGGCATCGGCGGGATCAAGATCAAGGTGGGGCATCCGGATTCCGCCGTGGACCTGGCCCGGGTGACCGCCGTCCGCGAGCGCATTGGCGAGAACTTCCCCCTCATGGTCGATGCCAACCAGCAGTGGGACCGGGCAACCGCCCAGCGCATGGGCCGAATCCTCGAGGAGTTCAACCTCAACTGGATCGAGGAGCCGCTGGACGCCTACGACGCCACCGGGCACGCAGCCCTGGCAGCCTCCCTGGACACCCCCATTGCCACCGGCGAGATGCTGGCCAGCGTCGCGGAGCACCAGGAACTGATCCGTCACCACAGCGCCGACATCATCCAGCCCGATGCCCCTCGCATCGGCGGCATCAGCCAGTTCCTGAAACTGGCCGCCCTTGCCGACAACAGCGGGCTGGACCTGGCCCCGCACTTTGCCATGGAGATCCACCTCCACCTGGCCGCGGCATACCCCCGCGAGCCATGGGTGGAGCACTTCGATTGGCTGGAACCGCTGTTCAATGAACGCTTGGAAACCCGCAACGGCCGGATGCTGGTCCCCTCACGACCGGGGCTGGGCATCACCTTGACCGGCCAGGCCCGGGCCTGGACCGTCGCGAGCGCGGAATTCGGCGCCACAAGCTCACACTCTTAACTTCACCCCCGCATTGCCCGTACACCCACTCCCCCAAAGATGATCGGAGTCACCCATGAACCACCACCCCCGCACCAAGGAAATCCAGACTGCAGGTGCCGAGGGCGCCTTGTCCGCCGGCTTGATGTCCCGGCGTGCGTTCCACCGCACGGTGGGCAGCCTGGCTGCAGCCGTCACGGCGTCCTTTGCCTTGGCGGCGTGCGGCAAGTCCGGACCGGCGACCAACGCCGCCGGCCAGTCCGAGATTCGCTTCAGCTGGTGGGGCTCGGACGGGCGGGTCAAGGTAACTACCGCCGCCATTGCTGTGTTCGAGAAGGAGAACCCCACCATCCTCGCCAAGCCTGAATACGGCGATTGGAGCGGCTACTGGGACAAACTGGCCACCCAGACGGCCGGCAATGACGCCCCCGACGTACTTCAGATGGATGAGAAATACATTGCCGAATACTCGGCCCGCGGCGCCTTGCTGGATCTGTCCAAGTACCCGGTCGACACGAAGGACCTGGTGGCCGACGTGCTCAAAGCCGGGGAGAACGCCGCGGGGCTGACAGGCATTCCGGCAGGCATCAACGCCGCCACGATCGTTGCCAATCCCAAGGTGTTTGCCGCCGCCGGGGTGGCGATGCCGGATGACAAGACCTGGACGTGGGACGACTACAAGCGAATCTCGGCTGAAGTCACCAACAAGTCCCCCAAAGGCGTGACCGGTTCCACGGCCTACAGTGGCGACCAGGCGTCACTGTGCGTCTGGTTGCGCCAGCGCAACAAGGAGTTTTACACACCTGACGGCAAGCTGGGCTTTGCCGCGGCCGACATGGAAGGCTGGCTCGCCTTCCTCCTGGAGCTCATGGACGCCAAGGCCATCCCCCCGGCATCCCAGGTGGTCGAGGACCAGTCCTCGCCGCTGGATCAAAGCTCCACGGCAACCGGCAAAGCGGCCATGTCCTTCTGGTGGTCCAACCAGCTGCCGGCACTGGAATCCGCGGCGGGCACCGAATTGGTCCTGCTCCACTACCCCACCCTGACCGGAAGGGTGGCTGACGCGAAGCTTTGGTACAAGGCATCCCAGTTCTGGTCCGCCTCCGCACGGAGCAAGAACCCGGAGGCGGCCGCTAAACTCATCAACTTCCTGGCCAACAGCGTCAAGGCCGGCGAAGCACTGCTGGGCGATCGCGGCGTGCCCGTCAGTACCGTGGTTCGGGCCGCCGTCGCAGCGAAAATGAAACCGGCGGATGTCAAGGTCATCGAGTTCATCGACGGCCTCAAAGACCAGCTCGGCCCGGTTCCGCCGCCCCCGCCCAAGGGTGCCGGCGCCATGGAGGAAATCATCAAGCGGTATGCCGCCGACATCCTCTTCAAGCGCCAGTCACCCTCCGACGCCGCCACCAAGGCCGTGGGGGAAATGAGCGCAGCCATCGCCGCCTGACGGCAGCCTGACACCTCGTGAATACGGCAGGGCGGGACCGGTTGCCCGGCACACCCGCCCTGCCGCAACATCGTCAGCGCAAGCTTCAACATCAGACAGGACGGATTCACCGCATGGTCAGCACCAAAGAAGTTGACACAGGGCAGGCACCCGCCAGAACAGCCACACCCCTCCCCCGCGTTGCACTAGTGGGCGTGCACGGCTTTGGCGTGCGACATCTGGCAAACCTTGACCGGCTGGAGGCGGCCGGCAGCCTCAAGCTGGTGGCCGTTGCCGACCCCCATCCGCCGGCCCCCGGGCAGGTGGCGGAGGACGTACCCATCTTTGGCACCTTGGACGAGCTGCTCCGCGCCGTGTCGCCGGACGTGGTCATCATTGCCACGCCCATCCAAAGCCACGCACCCTTGGGACTGGCCGCGCTGGCCGCCGGCGCCCATGTCTACCTGGAAAAGCCCACGGCAGCCTCCATGGCCCAGTTCCATGAACTGCGCGACGCCGCGGCCAAGGCCGGCAAGTCCATCCAGGTGGGCTTCCAATCCCTGGGTTCGCTGGCACTGCCGGCCCTGAAGACCATCATCGACGACGGCGGGATCGGCACCGTCCGCGGCATCTCCGCCACCGGCACTTGGCTGCGCGACAAGGCCTACTACGAGCGTTCGCGCTGGGCAGGCAAGCGCACCATTGACGGCGTCGACGTTGTTGACGGGGTCACCACCAACCCCTTGGCCCACGCCATTGCCACGGCGCTGCACATTGCCGGGATCCACTCCGCGGAGGCCATCGCCACGGTGGAGACGGACCTGTACCGCGCCCACGACATCGAAGGCGACGACACCTCGGTGGTGCGCATAACGCCCGCCGCCGGGCCCGTCGTCGTCGGCGCCCTGACCGTGTGCGCGCCGGAGCAGTCGGCACCCTTTGTCACCGTCCATGGCACCACCGGCACGGCCGTGCTCCTCTACACCGAGGACATCCTGGAGATCACGACAGGCGCGGGGACCACGCGACGGTTTTTTGCCCGCACCGACCTTTTGGAGAACCTGCTGTCCCACTGCGCCGACGACACGCCGCTGTTGAGCTCGTTGGAAAACAGCGGCGCATTCATGAGCGTTCTGGAGGCAGTGCGCACCGCCGAGGCTCCGGCTCCGATCGCCGAAGAACACATCCAGTGGCTTGGCGTGGGGCCCGCCGCCCATCCCGTCGTGGCGGACATCGGCGCCTGGATTGCCCGTGCGACGGCGGCGCAAGCCACCTTCAGCGAACTCGGTGCGCCGTGGGCCCGGCCCACACCGGGCACGGACCGCATCACGGTTGGCGGCACCGCCGTCGCCCGGGAGGTCGGTGGCGAAACCCTCGGCACAACCCTCTCTCCCCGTCCGTACCTGCACCCCGTCACCACCCTCGCCGGCACAGTGGTCACCGACGCCATGCCGGCGGACCATGTGTGGCACCTGGGTGTGGGGGTGGCCCTGCAGGACGTCAACGGGGTGAACTTTTGGGGCGGCCGCACCTATCGCCGCGACCACGCCGGCTACGTGTGGCAGCCGGACCATGGCCGCATTGTGCGCACCGAGTCCCGGGACAGCGGCGACACGCGCACCCAGTCCCTGGCCTGGACAGGCCCGGACGGGACTGAACTGCTGCAAGAAACCAGGCATTGGGCCTGGCGGGAGGCCGGCGACGGCGCCTGGCGGTTGACCTTGTCCTTCACCCTCGCCGCGGCCGGAACAGCGCCGGTGAGCCTGGGCAGTCCCGGCTCCAACGGGCGCGACGCCGGCGGTTACGGCGGATTCTTCTGGCGCCTCCCAGCCGTGCAAAAAGCCACCGTCCGCACCCCCTTTGCCAGCGGCGAGGCGGCCGTCCACGGCAGCCGCGCCCCCTGGCTGGCCTGGTCCGGGGACTTCGCCGGCAAACCGGCAACCCTGGTGTTCACGGCACCACCGGAAGCCGATGATCCCTGGTTTGTCCGGGTGGACGGGTACCCGGGGGTGGGGTCCGCACTGGCCTGGGACGCCGCCGTCGTGCTTGCACCCGGGGAGCAGCTGACCCGCACCATCGCCGTCACCATTGCCGACGGCATCGCCACCGACAACCAGATCAACGAATGGGCGGGCACCAAATGACAACCCTGACTCTTGCCGCACACCCGAAAGAGCAAAAGGCGGCCGATAGGGCACTCAAGCGGGCCCGGGTGCTGGAGATCCTGGCCCGGGCCGGCCGAGATTCGGTGCTCCTGACAAGCCATGCCGCGCTGGGTTGGTATCTCGACGGCAGCCGGGTTGGCATCAGCATGGCCGGAGACCCCATCGCCGCGGTCCTGGTGACGGGCAGCGGCGACCATTTGGTTACCTTCAACAACGAGGCCCCCCGGCTGGCCGCCGAGGAAATCCCGGCCGGCGTCACCGTGCACGAAGTGCCGTGGCACGGCTCGCTGACGGATATTTCGGCCTGGTTTGGCCCGGGGGCAACACCTGCATCCGAGGCCGAGCTGGCCGTCGAACTGCGCCTTGTCCGGCGCTCCCTGCTGCCCGGCGAGCTGCACCGCTACGAGCTTTTGTGCGGGCAAGCCGCCGCGCTCCTGACGGACGTCCTCTCCTTCGCCACGCCGCAAACCACCGAACGCGGGCTCGCAGCAGCGCTGGCCGAACGTACCGTGGCCCTGGGCGCCGAACCGTTGGTGCTGCTGGTCAGCGGCGCATCACGGGTGCGCCACCGCCACCCGCTGCCCACCGGCGCCACATTGGGCCGTCGGGCCATGGCCGTGGTGTGCGCCCGACGGGACGGCATGATCGCCAATGCCACGCGCTGGGTGAGGTTCGACGCCGGCACCCCCGGAGAGCTGGACGCCGAGGCGCGCCTGGCCGCCGCCGAGGCCGACATCTTTGCCGCAACCGTCCCCGGCGCCGCCGTCTGCGACATCATGGCCGAGATCCGGATGGCGTACGACCGCCACGGCTTCGGGCCGGACGAGTGGCGGCTGCACCACCAGGGCGGGCCGGCCGGATACGCCGGGCGCGACCCCCGGGCCACCGATGCCGTCAAGGACACCGCCACGGTGAACCAGCCGTTCACCTGGAACCCCTCCGGACCCGGTGTGAAGATCGAGGACACAGTGCTGCTGGGAGCCGCGGGCATCCGCCCGCTTACCGTTGACAGCCGTTGGCCCGCAACACCCGTCAACGGAATCCTCCGCCCGGACACCCTCCAGCTTTAACCGGCCCGGGTCCGGCGCCCCACGGGGTCCGGACCCGGGACTGCCCGCTGGTCAGGGCAGTGTGAGGACGCCGTCCACGCGGCGCGGGACGGCCAGCGGGTTGGCCTCCCGCAGCGCCTCCGGCAGCAACGCCTCCGGTGCATCCTGGTAGGCCACGGGGCGCTGGAAGCGGCGCACGGCCGTAGCACCCACCGAGGTGAACAACGACGTCGTGGCCGGGTACGGGCCGCCGTGCTGCTGCGCCCAGTTGACGGCCACCCCGGTGGGCCAGCCCCCAAAGAGCACCCGCCCGGCCAGTGCGGTCAACTGCGTAACGAGCGGCGCAATGTCCTCGCCGTCCTCCGCATGCACCGTGGCCGTCAGGCTTCCGGGCACCAGGGCCACTGCAGCCGCCAGCTCGGCGTCGTCACGGTACTCGATCAACAGCGTGGTGGGGCCAAAACACTCTTCCAGCAGTTCCGCCGGGCGGGCAATCACGTTGGCCGCCGTGGTGGAGAAGACGACGGCGGAGGCCCCGTCCGCTTCGGCGTTTTGTGCCGCCGTGCCGCACACCACGGTGACGCCGGGCTGGCCGGCCAGGTTCGCCAGCCCCTCGGGGAACGCCGCGGCGATGCGGTCCGTCAGCATCGGGTCGGCCGCCTTGCCCGCGCAGGCGGCCGCCAGCTCGGCGGCAAAGGTGGTGCCGGCCGGCAGGAACACCAGTCCCGGCTTAGTGCAGAACTGGCCGGCGCCCAGGGTGAAGGACCCCGCCAGGCCGGCGGCAAGCCCGCTCCCCCGGGCGGCCAGGGCGGCCGGCGTTATGACCACGGGGTTCAGGCTTCCCAACTCGCCGTAGAACGGGATGGGTTCGGGGCGGGAGACGGCCAGGTTGAACAAAGCCCTCCCGCCCGGGATGGAGCCGGTAAAGCCGACGGCCTTGATAAGCGGGTCCTGCACCAGGGCAGTCCCGGCGTCCCGGCCCGCCACCAGGGCAAAAAGCCCCGCCGGTGCGCCGGCCCCGGCCAGTGCCTCGGTGACGATTTCCGCCGTGTGCAAGGAGAGTTCCAGATGTCCGGAATGCGCCTTGACGATCACGGGGCAGCCCACGGCCAGCGCGGATGCGGTGTCCCCGCCGGCCACGGAAAACGCGAACGGGAAGTTGGAGGCGGAAAACACCGCCACGGGACCTACGGGGCGCAGGATGCGGCGCAGATCCGGCGACGGCGGCGTGGACTTCGGGTTGGCATGGTCAATGACGGCTTCCAGGTAGGAGCCCTCGGTGATGACGCGGGCAAACAGGCGCAGCTGGCCGCTGGTGCGGGCCACCTCGCCGGT
Organism: Specibacter sp.; assembly: GCA_049578485.1. Classification (GTDB taxonomy): domain Bacteria; phylum Actinomycetota; class Actinomycetes; order Actinomycetales; family Micrococcaceae; genus Specibacter. The sequence goes on along the minus strand of JBAUMA010000389.1, from coordinate 2,071 downwards.
GAGCCGTGCCGTGCCAAGCCGGGTTTCGGCGTCGGCAAGTGCCACCAGTTCGGACACATTGGCGTCCAGGGCGTCGGCCACGGCCAACAGCCAGGACGCGCGCACGGTGTCGCTGGCGGCTGCGGCCGGCCCGGCGGCTGCGTGGGCGGCGGCCGTCAGGACTTGAAGGTCTTGGGTTGCTGTTTGCACGAAGGGTTTTTCCTTTGCTTGGTTGGCTTAGTTGGCGGGGATGCCGGCGGCAAATGCCAGTCCCAGGCCCGGAAGGCCGGTCCCGGAGAGCCGGCTATTGCTGATGGACACCGGCGACGGGCCGGCCAGGATGCCGAGTTGTTCAAACGAGGAATCCTCCACGTCTTCAACCGCGACGGCGTTGGCCAGCGTCAGTGCCAGCTGTCCGGACAGCTCCGGCAACAGGTGCGGAGCCACGGCGACGCTGTGCGCGCGGGCCAACTCCACGATGCGCCGAAACGGGGTAATGCCGCCAACGCGGACAATGTTGGGCTGGATGACGTCCACGGCGCCGGCGCCGATGAAGTCGCGGAAGCGCTGGATGGTGTGCACGTTCTCGCCCAGGGCGATGGGTACCGGCGAGTGCCTGCGCAGCTGCTTGTACGCCCAGAGGTCGTCGGCCCGGAGCGGCTCCTCCAACCAGTGCAGGCGGAACTGTTCCAGCCGGGACAACGCCCGGAGGGTGGTGGGCAGGTCCCAGCGCTGGTTGGCGTCAATCATCAGGGCCCTGTCCGGGCCGATGACGGAGCGGACCGCGGCGACGCGCTCCACATCCTCAGCGATCTCCGGCTTGCCCACCTTGATCTTCACGGCGGAGTGCCCGGCCGCCACCCAGCGTTCGGCCTGGGCCACGAGTTCCTCCAGCGTGTAGTGCAGGTTGACTCCCGAGCCGTAGACCTCCACGGAGTCGCGCCGCTGGCCCAGCAATCCGGCGACGGAGACGCCGGCGTTACGTGCGGCCAGGTCCCACAGGGCCAGGTCCAACCCGGCCATGGCAATGGTGGTCAATCCCCCGCCGCCGGCCTCATGAAGGTGCAGCCACAGCGCATCCCACAAGGGTTCGGGCTCGGCCGGACAGCCCACGGCAAAGCCGGCGATGTCGTGGTCGAGCAGGGCCTTGACGGCCTGGGGACCGATCGTGGGCGTCCAGGAGAAGCCGTGGCCCGTGCCGCCGTCGTCAGTTTCCACGGTGGTGGCAATGATGTGGTTCACCGGTACTTGCGCGCCCCAGCTGCGGCGCAGCGGCACCGTGAGCAGGCGGGTGCGCAAGGCCGTGATCTTGGCAGCCATCAGACGGCGGCCAGGGCGGGCGATCCAGCGAGTTCGTACCCCTTGGCGAGGATGGCTGCCAGGCGCTCTTCCTGTTCGGCCGTGGGGTTGACCAGCGGCGGGCGGACGGAGCCCACGGGCAGGCCGGCCTGGCGCAGTCCGGCCTTGATGAGCGAGACACCAAAGCCCGGGGTTTCATCGCGCAGCCGGACCAATGGCGCATAGAACCCCTCGATCAGGGCCGCCCGGCGCTCCTCGTCGCCGTCCGTGTAGGCGCGGTAGTAGGCGGTTGCGATCTCCGGGGCCATGGCGAACGCGGCCGAGGAGTACAGCGGCATGCCAAGCCCGCGATAGGCGCCCTGGGTCAGCTCGGCCGTCAGCAGGCCGTTGAAGAACAGGAATTCCGGGCCGTTGGCGGCCCGCACGGCGGTGACTATTTCTTGGGCCAGGCCCACGTCCCCCACTCCGTCCTTGAAACCGATCACCTTCGGGTTGGCAGCCAAGGCCACCATGGCTGCCGCGGAGAACGTGGCGTTGGCCCGGTGGTAGACAATCACGGGAAGCTCAGTGGCGTCCGCGATCGCCTCGACGTAGGCCACGAGCCCGTCCATGGGCCCGCCCACCAGGTAGGGCGGCAGCACCAGGAGCGCGTCAGCGCCTTCCTCGGCAGCGGCCCGGGCCACGTCAAGGGCATGCCCCAACGGCCCGCCCGCGCCGGCAACAACGGGCACGGCGCCGGCCACCGCCTCGACGGCGGCCCGCACCACGGTGCGCACCTCGACCAGGCCCAGGG
>JBAUMA010000388.1:0-5451 GCA_049578485.1 Specibacter sp. | reverse complement strand
GCGATGGCCTCGCCCTCGCGATCCCCATCAGTTGCGAGGTAAAGTTCGTCGGCGTCCTTGAGCTGTGCCTTAAGCTCGGCCACCTTCTTCTTCTTGTCCGGGGAGATGACGTAGTACGGCTTGAAATTGTTCTCAAGATCGACGGCGAACTTGCCGATCGAGGACTTCTTCAGTTCCGCGGGGAGCTCGGATGGCTGCGGCAAGTCACGGATGTGCCCGATGGAGGCTTCGACGACGAAACCCTCACCCAGGTACTTGGCGATGGTCTTGCTCTTGGCAGGGGACTCAACGATTACGAGCTTTTTGCCGGTCTTCGGCTTGCTTGCTGCTGCCTTGCTGGGCACGGTACTCCTACAGGGAATGGAAGATGGGCGAACGGCGCCCCCATCAGCCTAGTTCACCATATTTCTACCGTGAACGCGTATTTCTTGGGAAACCGGGGCCACTGTGCGGGCGGTTTCCCACGTCCCGGGTGGGCCCGCTCTCTCGATCAGTCCACCAACCCGGGCGGCGCCTCCGGCACCAGGATCATGGTCACGTAGTTGGGCCGGGCGTCCGTGGGGGGATCGGCCTCCGCGGCCTCGCTCAGGGCCCGGTACTTCTCAGACAGTGCGCGGAACTCGGCGGCGAACCCCTCCGACTGCTCCTTGGTCAACAGGAACTTGCTGGTGGACGTCTCAAAGGTTGGTTTGTCCTCTTCACTGAACTCTTGGGAGTACTTCAACGCCCGCACCACCCGGTCCCGGGCGATGCCCAGGGTCACGTCGATGAAGGAGGAACTGAGCAGGTCCGGGGCGCCGGCCAGGCTGCCCACCGTCAGCGAATCCCCGGCAGCCTTCCAATATCTCTCCCGGCCGTCACCCACCAACCCCGCCCGCACCACGTAACCCCACTTTTCCAAGGCCCTTAGGTGGTAGCTCATGGCGCTGGGCGTCAGTCCGAAGCGGCCGGCCAGCTCGGTGGCGGTGTGGGCCCGCTTGGAGCTGAAGAACTCATCGATGACCTCCAGACGCACCTTGTGGGCCAGCGCCCGGATAGCCAAGGGATCGGTGATGGTCACCACCCGGCGGCCTGCTTCCGGTTCAGCAACGTCGTCGTGGTTTGTGCTCATGATCCCAGCATAGCCAATTTTCTGAAATGAATACTTTACATTCCGATTGTGAAGTACTAGCTTCATAACCATGAAAGACATGCTTCAGAAATCAGTCGCGCTGCCCCAGGCCTCGCTGTGGCGCAATCGGGACTTCATGCTCGCCGGCTCAGCCCGGTTCATCGCGGCGGTCGGGTACGGCGCCGTCGTCGTCTCCATCATGTTGCACCTGCAATCCACGCTGGCGGGCCCGGCGGCCGTGTGGACCGTCGCCGCCTACCTGCTGCTGGCCACGCTTCCCACCGTACTGATCGCCCCGTGGGCGGGCCGCCTGGTGGACACCCGCGATTCACGGACCCTGGCCGTTAAGTCATCGCTGCTCAGCGCCGCGGCTGTTGCGGCAATGGCCCTGTCCATTGTTCTGTTGACGGACTACATGCCGGCCCTTTTTGCGCTCACGGTGGTGCTGGAGGCCGCACTCGCCGTCTCGACGCCCACCTGGACCGCGCTGCTGCCGCGGATCGTCGGCGAGGAGAGCACGCCGCGGGCGTTGGGCACCATGCAGGCCATGCTCATGCTGGCCCAACTGGCCGGGCCCGCCGTGGGCGGCATCCTGGTGGGTGCCGGCGGGATTGCCACAAGCTTTTGGGCGGCGGCCGCTTGCTATGTGCTGTTGGCATTGGGGGCCAGGCTCATCCGCACCCGCCGGGCGCCATCGACCAGGCACGACGGCAGCCCGGCCCGCCTGCTCGACGGCCTGCGTGCGCTGAACAGCGACAAGATCTTGTGGGTGGTTTTGCTGGGAACCATGTTCGTGGTGCTGGCCGCCGAGGCCATCAACGTCCTGGAAGTGTTCCTGGCCCGCGTTTCCCTTGGGGCCTCCCCCGCCGAATTTGGCTTCCTGTCCGCAGCCATGGGGGCCGGCCTGGTGGGCGGATCGCTCGCGGCCGGGCGGATCCGCAGCGAAAAGCTGCGCCTGAACCTGTACGTCGTGAGCATTGCCGGCACCGGCGCCGGCCTGTTCCTCATGGGCACCGCACCGACCATCGCCTGGCTTTACGTGTACTGCGCGGCCGTCGGCGCGTGGGTGGGGGTCCTGAATGCGACGTTTGGGGCCTTGTTGCTCATGCGCGCGCCGGAGGAACAGCGCGGCCAGGTATCCGCCATGGCCAACGGGCTGACCCGCGCCGTCTCGATCGCCGCGCTGGGCGTTGGCGGCGTCCTGGGCAGCGCCTTTGACCCCCGGCTGGGCTTTGCCGTGTGCGGGGCGGCGACATTGGTGGTCGCCGCAGGGACGGCCGTGGCGATGGCCCGGGTCTCGCTCCCCGGCCGCTCCCAAGGCCCGCACGCTCGCAGCGGGCCCCTCGCGGCCGTGGCCCCAGGCCCGACCACCGGTGATTGAGCCTGTCACCGGTGATTGAGCCTGTCGAAATCACTCGGCGGGCAGCAGGAAACCGTCCCTGACAAGGTTGCGGACCTCACCATACAAGCCATCGGCAAACGCCTGGTCGTCGCGTTCCAGCAAGTCGGCCAAGGCCCCGATCAGCTGGCGCACCGTCAGTTCGCCGTCGCTGGCAGAAACAAAGCCTGCCAGTTCGGTGCTGAGCAAGTTGGTGCGTCGCAGCCCGGCACCCTGGCGGAGCAGGATCACGCCGGGGTGTTCGGCACCCGGGCGTTGGTGGCGTTCCTCCGTAACGTCCTCCGCCACCACCAGCAGTTCATCGAGGATGGTTTCACGGGCATCCAGCCACGCCTCGCGCTCCAGGGTGGCGGCCAAGTGCGGTCCCACGGGCTGCTCGATCGGGTACAGGATTTCCTCGAAGCGGATGTCCGCCGAATACGCCTCCGGCGGGACGATGTCCACATCCGGGCGGCGCAGCAAGATGTAGCCAAAGCCGACCCCCGCCACGTTGCGGGAGGCAAAGTCGTGCAGGTAGTCCTCGTAGGCGTCGGCGTAGGCCTGTGAATCCCGGCCCTGGGAGGCATCCTGCAGCCACGTTTCCGCATACCCACCGGGGCTGACCTGTTCGCGCTGGATAAACCAGGCTTGCACGCCTTCCGGCACCCACCGCCGGGGGCGCGCGGCCCACTCAAGGGAGGCCCCGGCGTCGTCCGTGGCGATCTCCCAGTTGCCGAGCATTTGGGCGATGCCGCCCGGGGCAAGGACTTTGGGCAGTTCACGGACAAGTGTTTCAACGATCGCATCGCCGGCCATTCCGCCGTCACGGTAGGTGAACTGGTCCCCGGAGTTCTCGCCGCGGTGGCGCGGGGTGATGACGAACGGCGGGTTGGACACCACCAGGTCAAAGCGCTCCCCAGCGACCGGTTCCAGCAGGCTGCCCAGGCGCAGGGAGACGCGGGCGTCCTTGTTGGCGGGGTCAAAATCGGCTGCCGACAGGCCCAGCGCGGCCGCATTCAGCATGAGGTTGAAGCGGGTAAAGGCCAGTGCGCGGACCGAAATGTCGGTGGCCACCACGGTGCTGGCGTGGTGGAGGAGGTGGAACAACTGGATTCCGCAGCCGGTGCCCAGGTCAAGGGCCCGGCCCACAACGCTGCGGATGGTGGCCTGGGCCAGGGTCAGCGACGCCTGGCCGATGCCCAGGACGTGGTCCTTGCGCAGCACTCCCGGGCGCTGGTGGGCGCCAAGGTCGCTGGCCACCCACAGCTCGGTGTCCTGCCCGCCGGGATTTTCGGCCGGCCAGCCGTAGGGTCGCAGGTCCACCGCGGCCCTTATAAGGGATGCATCATCGACGGATTCCACCAGGCCAAGGCCGGCGAGCGCGTCGCTGCCGCTGCCGGGCAGCGCTTCGGCCAGGGCTTCCGGGGTGACCGGCTCGGCCAGCAGCCACAGCTTGACCAGCGTGGCCAAGCGATTCCTGCTGCCACGAAGGGCCAGGGAAGCCGGCACCGTCTGGTCCCGGCCCAGCGCCTGGTGGGCGTCGGCGCCCAGGAGCTCCGCCACGCCGTCGACCGTGTAGTTCAAGGCGGTCAGGTCGTTGGCGAGCGTTGCCAGGAGCGCCGGGTTGTCACTGCGCGGAGCGTCCTGGATGGCGGAGAAGTCAGTCATTGGACAAGCCTACCGAGCCGCGGGGCACCTTTCGGGCCCCGCGACGAGGTACCGGCTAGAATGGTGGCATGCAACAGAATCAGCGATTTACCTGCCCTCGGCCGCTTCCGGCCGCATGGGCTGCTTCGCTGACGCGCTGAGTCCATCCGGCCCGGCGGTCGAGGGGTTGCCTCCCCCACCGCCCACGGACCCAAGGACTTCCCATGCACAACTATCTTTCCCTTACCGAACTCAATGCCGCCCTGGCCATCCCCGAGCTGAGCGATCCGGCCCACGGCCACGCCATGTCGGTACTTCTGGAGGACGTCGCCGCCGCACTGGCCGCCCACTGGAACGTGCCGCTTGCCACGCACCGGCACAGTCCACTGGTGGCCACCGTCGACAACTACGACCGCCTCGGCTACAGCCCGGACGACGTCACGCGGGACTCGCGCTACTCCCGCCATGTCAGCCCCACCGTGATGCTGCGCAGCCACACCTCCGCGGGAGTGCCGGCATTGCTGGATTCCCTGCGCAACGTACAGGACCGCTATGACACCCTCCATGTGCTGCCCGGTCTCGTCTACCGGCGCGACGCCGTCGACCGCACCCATGTGGGCACCCCGCACCAGGTGGATCTGTGGCGGCTGCAATCGCGCGGTTGGCTTGGTGTTGCCGAGCTGACGGACATGGTGGGCGTGGTGGTGGAGACCGTCCTGCCCGGTGCCCAGTGGCGGGCCGTGCCCAGCGCCCACTCCTATACGACGGCCGGCGTCCAGTTGGACGTACGGCTTGGCGGGGCGTGGCTGGAGTTGGCCGAAGCCGGGCTGGTGGCCGCCCCGGTGCTGCGCGCGTCCGGGCTTGATCCGCGCCGCTGGGGCGGGCTGGCCCTGGGCATGGGGCTGGACCGGGCGCTGATGTTGCGCAAGGGCATTGACGACATCAGGCTCCTGCGCTCCACCGACCCGCGTGTTGCGGTGCAGATGGCAGACCTGGCACCGTACCGGGCTGTATCGGCCATGCCGCCGGTGCACCGGGACTTGTCCCTGGTGTGCGCGGACGACGTCGATGCCGACGTTTTGGGGGACGCGGCCAGGACGGTATTGGGGCCGGATGCGGACGTGCTGGCCGGGCTCGAGGTGCTGGCCGTTACCCCTCCGGCCGCACTGCCTTCGGGTGCTGTTGCCCGGCTGGGGATTCGGCCGGGGCAGGCAAACGTCCTGGTGCGGCTGACCTTGCAGTCGCTGGAACGGACGTTGACCTCCGTGGAAGCCAACGAGCTGCGCAACCGCGTCTACCTGGCACTCCATGAGGG
>JBAUMA010000387.1:0-1985 GCA_049578485.1 Specibacter sp. | reverse complement strand
TTAGATTTGTTTTTAGTGTCATAATTGCCCATTGTAAAGGCAAATTGATTGTTTACGAATACGGCTGAACCCGCTGGATTTACGTTCATTGCTGATAAATCCCCGCCAAGTGCCCCAAAAGCACCACTCATTGCGGTAAAGCGAGCTGTTCCGTGCAATTCGGATTGACTATAACGAATGGCATCCGAAATTTCTTGGGAATGAGCCGTGCTAAATGATAATCCGACTAAGAGTAATAATAAGTTTTTTTTCATTTGGTTGAGCTTTGGATTAGTTAATTTCTAGTTTAGCTATCTGTTATCTTCTGCCGCCACCGCCACCGGACATTCTTGCTCCGCCACCGCCACCGCCGCCAGACATTCTAGAGCTTCCTCCGGACATACTACCGCCACTGCTTCTGTAGGAGTTGCTGCTTGGAGTATAACTGTTTGATGAACGTTGATAGTTTTGACTTGACGATGTGTTCGCTCTATTGTTTTGATTGTAATTGTAATTATTGTTTCTGGATTGCCCTTGAGAATAGTTTCTTGCAGTGCTACTATTTCTATCAGTGCTACTATTTCTATTTGTGAAAGTAGGGGACGTTCTGTTTAAACTGCTATTGCTGTTTCTTGTGTAGGTGCTATTTCTATTATAAGTGTTGTCTCTGCTATAGGTGTTGCTATTTCTAGCGTTGTAATTTCTGCTATAGCTGGAATTGTTGTAAGTACCTGCGTAAGAGGAGCCTCTTCGGCTGTAGTTGTAATTGTAAGAGTACGGGCTAGCTATAACGCAACCAGGGTATCCCCAACTAGGGTATCCAGGGTATCCCCAGCCATAACTAGGATAACCCCAGCCGTAATAAGGATAGCCCCAGCCGTAGCCGTAATAAGGGTAGCCGTAACCGTATCCATAATATGGGTATCCAAATCCAAATCCAATAGACCAATAAGAGTCAGGATAAACATTAACTACTGTTTGTTGTGACCCGCCTCCCCAACCAGCATAGCCGGCAGTTGGAGATTGAATGCTGTCGTTTGCGATACTCTTATTGTCGTTGTAATTGTCGATATCTGTAAAAATTTCTCCAGACGATTGATCGGTATTTTGTAAAGAACTAAAATATTCTTTGTACTGAACAGAGGCTGAATTAGTTTGAGTTTCCTTAGTAACAATTTTATCTCCGCTTGCGCCATAAATACCGTCGCTCTCATAATAAGAGCTGTTTTGGTAAGAGCCACAAGAGGTTACCAGCAAACTCAAAAAACCGATAAAAAGATAAAGTGATGTTTTTCTGGTGATATTTGTGTTTGTTTTCATTTCGGTAGATTATTTTATTGTTGGACAATACAAAAATAGTTAGTTTTGCGTAATTATTTAGTTAAATTATATATAAACAAATTTTATGCCAAACTATTCAATATGAGCAAAAACCTTACGACAAGAGCAGAAGATTATTCAAAATGGTACAATGAGTTGGTTGTTAAGGCTGATTTAGCCGAGAATTCAGGAGTTAGAGGCTGTATGGTGATAAAACCTTATGGGTATGCTATATGGGAGAAAATGCAAGCAGAGCTCGATAGAATGTTTAAAGAAACAGGGCATCAAAATGCTTATTTCCCTTTATTCGTTCCTAAAAGCATGTTTGAAGCGGAGGAGAAAAATGCGGAAGGATTTGCAAAAGAATGTGCCATTGTGACTCATTATAGATTAAAAAATGATCCTGATAAGCCAGGTAAGTTAATGGTTGATCCTAATGCAAAGTTGGAAGAGGAGCTTATTGTTCGTCCTACCAGTGAGGCTATTATTTGGTCTACCTATAAAGGATGGGTGCAGTCATATAGGGATTTGCCTTTATTGATAAATCAATGGGCTAATGTGGTTCGTTGGGAAATGAGAACCCGATTGTTTTTGAGAACCGCTGAGTTTTTATGGCAAGAAGGACATACCGCACATGCAACTAGAGTAGAGGCAGTAGAAGAATCAGAGAAAATGATGCATGTATA
>JBAUMA010000386.1:0-19490 GCA_049578485.1 Specibacter sp. | reverse complement strand
GCCTTGTCCAGTTCCCCGGCGCCGGAGCCCGGATCGTACGGAAGGTCCAGTTCCACCAGCGCACTGTGGGCAACGGCGGCGAGCATGCGGAGCCGGTCGTTTTCGGGCACCACCAGGGCGACCCGCTCCATCCGTGCGGGGGCCAGCGAGTCACGCAGCTTCATTGAGCACCTCGCTTGATCCTGCCCCGGAGGCTGCGGCAGCCAGGGCGGCGCGCAACCGCCACGCATCCAGCAACAGCACCATCATGGCGCCCAACACCACGTCCGGGCCAGGCAAGGAACCGCGAAGGAGGCCGAAGCCGTCCTTCTCGACATCGTTGTGGATCCGGGCCTCCGCCCGCCACAGCTCCTGCGGCGAGGCGATGTCACGAAGCACCCTCTGCAGCGACGGCGGCAGTGCGGCGCGAAGCTCGCCGATGCTTCCGGCGGACTCCCAAGCGCTGCCCAGGACGGGGCGCACCAGGTGGAGGAGCCGCGGCGGCGCGGACACCCCGCCCGGACCCAGGCTGCGGGCCGCCGTGAGGACACACACGGCACCGTACCACGGCCGTGCCGACGGCGCCACGGACACCAGCCGCCGCGCCCAGGCCACGCGCAGCCCCACCCCGAGCTGACCCGGCCCCACTATCGAGGGGCCGGAACCGCCGACGGCGCCCCAGGCCGTGGTGTCCAGGACGACGGCGAGTTCCTCCTCGGAGGTGGCCGCTGCCAGCCGGTGCCAGGCGGTCTCCAGCGAACCGAGGCGGAACGGCTCGGGCGCCTGCGGCCCGCCGTCGAGCTGGTGGGCCAACGCTACAACGTTCTCGATCTCAAAGGCGCCCGCCACGGCCCGCGCCAAGGCGGTGCCCGATGCCGGGAGCCAGCCGGCCAGCACCCGAAGCTGCCACAGGACGGTCTCCTGGACCGCACGCTCGGCGGCGGCGAGCCCGGAGGTGCTGTGTAGCCGTTCCGCGTAGCAGGATTCCCGCAGTGCGGACAGCGCTGAGTCCAGAGTCGGCTCGGCGGCAATCACCCGGCTGGCACCCGCCCCCACACGGCGTTGTGCCATGGACCGGGCCCGCACGGATGCCGCGACCCAGTCCGCTTTCATGGCGCGTCGGCTTTCCACGGGGCAAAGAGGGCATCCACGACCTGGTCTACGACGCCGGGAATGCGGGCCCGGCCAAACTTCTCCACGGCGTCGGCCTCGTCGCGCGCCCGGGCCATCACCTGGCCATCCTGCTCCCCCGCTTCCCATGAAACCCGGGCGGCCGTTTCCGCGCGCGCGGCACCGGCATCCAGCCGGGCCTGTGACACGATGGCCGCCGCCCGGGTTCGGGCAGTCGCAATGTCCTTATCCGCCTGGCTGCGCGCCCGCCCAACAAGTTCCGCACAGGCTTCGACGTCGGCGGCCAGGGCGGCGAAAACCGGCGCCAGTTCCGCTTCCGGTCCCTGGCCATCGGTAGCAGGCACGCCGGACGGACCCGCCGGGCCGGGCGCGCCTACAGGCCTGAAGCGGTCAAAAACATCTAATCGCGCCACGAAACCTCCCCCGGAGTGCCGTCGGGCCGGATACGGCATGCCTTGGTGAAGCGGGACCCTCCGGAAGTCACTTCGCCAGAGTAGAACCTCGAAACTAACCACAACGCCCTTGCCGAGGGTGTGGCGGCACTCGCACGCAGCCGGGCACCAGCCTGGGCAACGCCGTGGAGCAGTTCATTCATCGCCGAAACACCTCACACAGCAGGCTGCCGCCGGACTCGCAAGGGTATCTGAAGATGCCACACCAAAGCTGTCGACATGAATCTGCGCCTGAGGGTCTCACGAGGCAACATCCCGCAGACTTTTATTGATTCGGTCCGCATTGACCACCAATACGGGACAGTGAGCGTGGCCCACGCAGGCTTGGCTGACGGAGCCCATGAAAAGCCCTGCAACGCTGCCAAATCCCCTGCGTCCCACAACCAGCATGTCCGATCCATCGCTGAGCTCAATCAGTTTCTGTTGTGCCTGCCCGCGGACCAAACTTGTCGAGACGTTTTCGGGGACCGGCGACCCAAGGGTGGAGGCAACGTTCTCCTGCAGGCGTTGCCTGGCAACTTCCTCAATCTCGTCCGCGATCATACCGACAGCTCGGGGCGCGTTGCTTGGAACATCCCAGCAGGAAACAACATCCAGCCACGCCCCGGTGCCCCTCGCGATGCGGTCCGCTTCTCGAAGTGCCCTGATGGATCCGGCGGACCCGTCGACGCCGACAACTATGCGGCCCGCTTGCGCTTCAGTGCTCATCGCTTTCCCTTTTCGCCACTCTCGTCGTTGGACTGCTGCTCAACCATCCGTGCGTGGGCCGTTTCCAGGGCACCATGTGCCAGACCCGTCCTCGCGGCTGGACTCGCTCCGCCAGCCGCGCCGAACCGGTGCGCTGATGCACTCCAGAAGGTCGGCAACCCACCTAACACATTCCTCCTGCCATGACTCGGCCACCAGAGTCATTGGTCCCTGCCGGCATCAAAGTTCCGCCCTTCGGAAGAGTGTGGCGGCTAGTCCGACCGCAGCGAGGCTGAGCACCAGTGCCGAGGTGACCGGCCAGAGCGGGAAAGCATCCTTGGCACCGCTGGCCAGGGCGGCCGCCCGTTCCGGCAGGCCCGCCGGCGAATAGTCACTGAGAGGCTTCCAAATGGCCCCAATCGAGAACGCCATGAACGTCCCCAACCCTGCCCCGGCCGCCCCGGCCGCTGACGGAATCAGCACGGAATACAGGGTCATGAGGGAGAGGTAGGCCAAAGCCATGACCAGCCAGACGAGGGCGGAGGACCACAGCGCCCCGGCGGGCGCCTCGCCGAAGACCACTGCCGTGAGCCCCCACGTGGCAAGTGTGCCACCCATCAGCAACACCGCAAGGTAGGACGCATGGACCACGGCCTTCACGGCCACGAACCCGGCCCTCGACACCGGCTTTGTGAGCACCAATACGGCCGTTCCACTTCGACGCTCGGAGGAGACGATGCCACCGTAAATGATGATGAGCGCAAAAATGACGATCTGCGAGAGGTTCTTGATCCACTGCCCGTAGGAGTCGTAGGCGGTCGGTTCGGGAAGGTGAAGAAATCCCAGCTGGCTCCCGGCCACTGCACCCAGCAATTGCGGCGTGTACTTCGCCACGACGGGACCGGTGACGGCAAAGAGCAGCACGATCGAGGGAAGTACGTAGATTCGCCAGGTCCGGAGGATCTCATGGACCTCCTTGCGTGCAAACATCAGGGAGGTTCTCATGATTTCGCCTGCCCGACGAGGTCAACAAAGACTTCCTCGAGCCCCATCTCCCCCGCCTCGAGGCGGACGAGCCCGGTGCGTTGGGCGGCGACCAGGCCTGGGATGTCATGCTGGGCGCCTTGCACATCCGTCACTGTCACCTCGATCGAGCCCTCGTTCCCCCTCACCACCGTCACGGCCCAGGGCATTTCGCCAATGGCCAAGGCAAGGCTGTCAGCACACTCAGTCACCTCCATGACGATCTTGTGCCGGCCGTACCTTGCCTTGAGCTCGTGGATCGGCGCCTGCGTGAGCACCCGCCCACGGTCCAGAATGGCAACTGAGTCGCAGACCCGCTCGACGTCCGCGAGGATGTGGGTTGAAAAGAAGATCGTTGTGCGTCCTCGCAGCGAGCTGATCAATTCCAGAACGTCCTTGCGGCCGATCGGGTCCAGTGCGCTGGTGGGTTCGTCAAGCAGCAGCAGCCGGGGGGCATTGATGAGGGCCTGCGCGATTCCGAGGCGCTGCCTCATGCCGCGGGAGTACCCTCCAATCCTGGTTGTAACGGTGCCTAGCCCGGCCGTGTCCAACAGCATCCCGGTCCGCTGCCTCAGGACACGATGATCGAGCCCGAAGAGCCCGCCGGCGAAATACATGAATTCCTTGGCCGTCATCCAGGGGTAGAACGCCGGGACATCGGGCAGGAATCCCAGCTGTTCCCGCACGGCGTTGCCTGCTGTGGAGACATCGCGGCCCAGCACGCGGACGCTTCCGGACGTGGGGCGGGCCAGGCCAGTGGCCAGGCGGAGCGTCGTCGTCTTGCCGGCGCCGTTAGGGCCAAGGAATCCGAAAACCACCCCCTCCTCCACGGTGAGATCAACGCCGTCGAGCACGCGCTTGCCCTTGTATGCCTTGGTAAGATGCGAGGCCTCCAGCGCGGCACTCACCGGGATTCTCCGGCTCCCGGCCAGTCCCTGGGCCGGCCGTAGAGCTCCTCGGCGATTGACGACGCCGGACCGGGCGTGGTCCGGGTGTCCTCGGCCGGGGAGACGGACTTGCGGCCGATCGCCAAGTAGATGACGGCGCCGAGAAAGCTGACGAGCACAATGATCGCGATCCACGCCCACTTGTTGCCGAAGACGACCGCTTCCCGGGGGCGCCGGGCGAGGTCGAGAAGGGCAATCACATCGAGGGCCACCTCCACGATGGCCAGGACGCCGAGAACCACCAGCACCGGGGCGGAAAGAGGGCTCAAGTCCAGGTTCATTGCGGTCTCCTAGAATTCAAACATTCCCAGTAGCGTATCCACGCCGCAGATGCCGGACAGTTTCCGTCCCGGTGATTCAGTCAGGGGCAAATTCCATGATCCTCGTCCGGGGATGGCAGCCACCTGTCACGGGGAAGGGACTCCCCGGGTCCCTTCCCCGTGTGGCGTGTGCACACCGTCAGTGTGACGGCACGGCGTGCTGGTGCGCCTCGGTGCTGGGCCTGATTGCAAACACCGTGGCGACCACCACCACGGCTCCGGCGATCCATGACGTCCACGCCGCCCCCGTGTGGCCGGTGTAGGAACCGAACCACGGCGCAAGGACCAGCAAAGCACCCACGATGAGTTGGGCTGTCTCCACCCACGGCATGCCCGCCGATGCCAGGTTGACGACGCCGCTCGCAGCGATCACGACACCCAGGATGACCATGAGCCACACCGAGCTGTTCGTGTGTGTGCTCCACAAGGGCGTCAGTGCGGCCACTACACCTGCAATGACGGCAGCCCAATCCTGCCATCGAGTCCATTTCTTCACGATAACCCGCCTCCATATCTAGCGGCCCCGCCCTGATGCGGGACACCACCATCCTCATCCCACACCGCCACCCCCGCCGCGGTACAAAGTCCCCTCTTTGCCCCCTAATTTGGCTCCGCCGCACGGACCGCCGGACTGGCCCTTGCGGAGACTGCGCATGGCAGTTCCTGCCATCGAAAGTGGTGACTTTTGGCCCTGTCGGGCGCGGCCGCGCCGTCATAGTCTGCACCCAAGGAGGAGGAACGTCATGATGTTCGGCGGGTTTGGGTATGGGAATGGCTGGGGCGTCATCGCCACGGCCCTTGGAGGCTGGTTCCTGTTGTGTGTCTGGGCCGTCACCGTCACGGTCACCATTTGGGTTCTTGGAAACCATTCGAAGCCGGCGGCGCATGAGCCTGGGCCGATACGGCGTGATGCCGAGGCCATCTTGAATGAACGCTTCGCGGCGGGCGCCATTGACGAAGACGAACTGTTGGCCCGCCGTGCCGTGCTCAGGCGCGGTGCCTGAAGAAGCCCGCCGGCACGCCCGCGGCGAAGGAAGTCCCTCAATGGGTGTCGGCGCCCATCTGCCATTTTGGGCCGGTCTGTTCACTGGCGTCATGGCGGCCACGGCCCTTGTCATGGCCGTCACCACCCCGGCCCGTTCTGGTCCGTATTGCATGGACGGATGCATTCGATACCCCTATACGGACGTCACCGGCTTCGTCCCCCGCGACTATCTGTGGATGTCCCCGGCTTTGCTGGCCCCGGTCGCATTCGTCGTAGTGGCGGCGTGCATCCAGGAGGCGGCAGCCGCCAAATGGCAACACACCAGCCTTGCCGGGCTTTCCATTGCCACGGTTGCCAGCGGCATCCTGGCGGTCGACTACGGGTTGCAGCTTTCGGTCGTACAGCCAAGTCTGCTCGCCGGCGAGTCATCTGGGCTGTCGCTGCTCTCCCAATACAACCCGCACGGCCTCTTCGTCGGCCTTGAAAACCTTGGTTACGGGGCATTGGCGTTGGTTTTCGTATTTCTCGGCGTGCCACTTACCAAGGCGTCGTCGGGAAGGACCCGCTTGGCGGGCTGGAGCCTCGCCGTCGGTGGCGCCCTGGGCCTGCTGTTGCTCGTGGTGCTCGTGGTGCTCGCCGCAGTCTATCGAAACGCCCTGGACGTCCGTTTTGAAGTGTTGGCCATCCTTCTGAGCTGCCTGGTTCTCATCACGGCCTGCACCCTGTTGGCACTCGAATTCCCGCCCAAGAGGGCTCACAAAGCGCACCTTTCTGCGCTAGAGCCCACCAACGGCGGCGGTGAGGTCTGATTACGGCGATCCATGGGCCCATCCTCATCGATGCACCGCTTGAAGAAGTACTTGACTTCGTCGCCGCCCCACCACGATCATCGAATACCAGGAATCCTGACGGCCCCACTCATGGACGTCAAGGAGCGCGATGCCGGGGATGGACATCGAGGGCGCACTGGGTTTCAGTGTCGGGGATGGCCGGAGTCGTCTCAGCTGGACCTGGCTGCTTCAGCCCCGCGGATTCCTTCCCCTCCTGTCCCCCGTCCCGGTTATGTGCAAAGGTCCGATCAAGGCCGCCATCGTTGGTCGCGGATACCTAAAGCACGTCCTGCCGCGCCGGGCGGGTAGAAGAGCCTATGCCAAGCAATGCGAGCACGAGGACCAGTTCCAGCAGCCCCAGGCCAAAGTACAGGGTTTGCAGGACTGAGTAGGCATGAATGATGGCGAGTTCAACGAAGATCCAGATGACCATGCCGAATCCGGCGACGGCGGCCGCCACGAGGTCCCAGCGATTCCCCGTGAGCAGGGCAACTGCCGCGAACGCTTGGGTGCCGCCAACAACCACGCCAAGGATCAGGCCAGGTAACAAGAATGAATGGAAAGGGCTGCCCGCCAGATATGTCGGGGGCATACCGGCGCCGTCGAAGGCAATCGCCATGACCGCGCCGGCAAACGCTGAAACTGCCCCAAAGGCCAGAAGAGCGGCCAGGACTTCCCGGGCAAGCCTCGGTTCGCCGGGCCCGCTCATCTGGTTGCGGAGGATCGCGCGGCGAGGAACTCTCCCCATGCCTGGGCCCGGGTCTCTTCCCCGGGCATCAGCCACGGTTCCTTGCCTGTGACAAGGAAGCTTTCCGGTGGCACCAGCATGGTGAAGCCTGCACTGCGCAGGTGCCTGTCAATCTTTTTGGATGCACGACCGGTCAGCAGGGCGGCACCGTCCACCCGGGTGTCGAAGGCGGCCGCGCGGCCGGGAACGCCGGAGAGTGCATTCATCCATTCGCGCACCCCTTCACCCGCGGCATCAGTCTCGATCACCAGGTGCCCTTGTGACGACTCCGCAGCTTCTTCCGCGACGCGCCGGGTGGAATCCCGACTCATGCCGTGCACGTGGGTGGGGCCGCCGACGACCACCAGATCATAGTCTCCCGGATCCAGGGCCGCTGCGTCCGACACCGGCACAACCTGGACATCTTCCGGTTTGCCCAGCCCGCGAGCCACGGCCTCCGCGACATGGCGGGTGTTGCCGAACATGGACTCATAAACGACGATTGCACGCATCTTCCTGCTCCTTAGTGGGTGTTCCCGTGGCCCATTTGGCCGGTTAGGTTCCGTGACTGCCCAGGATGGCGTCCCGGCGTCATGCCCAAGGCCAGACGGAAAAGGGTGGCAAACTGCGCCAGGATGCTGATGAGGCATCCGGCGCACGCCAGGACGAGCGCAATGCGCACCACCGTGTTCCAGTCGAACCCGGACTGCCCAAAGTCGAAGGGGTAAACCGTCCAGAGGCGCGCAAAGACCGCGACCCCGGCGCATGAGGTGACGATCTCGCCCGTTGCCCTGACCCACACCCCGTCCGCTGTCACATTGGCCAGGTTCACGGCCACTGATACGAGCAGGGAGGCATTGAAAATGCCGAGCACCTGGGATGTTGCGGCATCGAGAAACGGAACTGCCTGCCATCCCGGCCACACGTTGACAAGCCAGAAGACCATGATGCCGCCGAACATCGCCGCCCCGTAGCGGCCCTTGTGCGCGGTCGCATCCCGGGTGGCCGAATCCAGCCATTGCCGCGCCCCGCGGCCCTTGTCTTTGCTCATGCCTCCATGGTGCGCCAATCCACTTTTGCCACCTAGAGGCTAAAGCCCTGCCCCGCCCACGGCCTCCTTGCCCCCGCCACAATGCAGGATCCGCCCTGTGCAAGGAGTCCAGGACCGTCAAGCAGACCCCACGACTTTGGCGCGCGCCCGGCCGACGGCGAGCACGGCAACGACGCCCGCCGCCTGAATCATGACCATGATGCTGGCCGTGCCGGCAAAGGCTGCCGGTCCCAGGTCGCTGGAGGTGAGCAAGTCGAAGCCGCCATGGAAGAGCACCACCGGCACGATGCTCCACCGCCCGAGCCGGGCCAACCAGCCCAGCCAGAACGAACCGGCCACCAAGGCGACCACCCATCCGATGGTGGCCCAGCCCATGTTCCGAAAACCAGTGTTGAAGACGAATTGTGGCAGGTGCCAACCCAGCCAGACGCCGGCAACCAAGAGGGAGGCCGTGAAGTAGCCGAAACGGCCGGTCAAGGTCGGCATAAGCCACCCGCGCCATCCCGTTTCTTCCCCGATGCCGAACGTTAAGATCCACACCAGCGCCACCAGCACGGCCGAAGCCCCCGGCACCTGCGATGTTAGGCCGATCGATGAGACCTTGGCCAGTGACCCGCTCGTCGCCTGTTCCACCAGGAGTCCCACACCGACATACGCCAGTAGCGAAGCGGCCACGACGGCGAGCGCCTGCCCTGTGCCCACAAGGGAAAAGGTGCGGCGCGCCCATGACCGGGGCCCGCCGTCCTGCTGCAGGACGAGGGTCGCAACGATCGCTCCGAGAGCGGGGCCCATCGAGCCGAGGTAGAAGTACCACGGCATGACGGTTGTTGGCCCGTCGACGACGAGCGGCAGCCAGGCGAGCCAGCTGAAGCCGAACGAAACGACGATGAAGACGGTTACTGCCCGTCCCAATGGCTGAACTTGGTGGTTGTCGTCGTCGGGCCGGTGGATTGCTGCATCTGTCATGACGGTCCCTTCGAATGAATCACGCGATACGTCCATGCCAGCAGAAACGGCCACGAAGGCGCCAGAGGCCATGGTCCCAAGCCGCGGGAAAGCACACGAAGCGCTCCGGCCACCATTGGGGACTTATGCCCCTACCGAAACTTCACCCTGTAAAGAACAGTGGCAAGCAACCAGTGGGGAGTGATGACATGACCAACACAGCAAAAACCGACGGTGGCATACCAAATCCAGGCGATGTTCACCGCGGAGTCGCAGGCGGGGTCGCAGGCGGGGTCGTGGCCCTGGCACTTGGAATCCTGCTTGCCATGCTCGGGCTGGGCGGGATCATTGGCGGCGTCGCGGTTGCCGCGGTGTTCGCCCACCAGGGACCTGACGGGTACCTCAGCTCCCCGGTGCGGGACTTTTCCACCACGTCCTACGCCCTCACCTCGCCCCCTGCCCGGATCGGAACCGACAAGCTTCCCCTTGCCCTTGGCAGCCTGCGGCTCAGTGCCGCCTCCACATCATCCGGCGGCCAAGTCTTCATTGGCATCGGCCCCAAATCGGATGTTGAGAACTACCTCAGCGGCGTCCATGTCAGCCAAATCACCGGCGTCGAAACATCACCGTTCCGGGTGCAATACAGTGACGTTCCAGGGACGGCCGCCGCAACGCCGCCGGGCGATCAAAGCTTCTGGGCCGAATCCGCGTCCGGACCGGGGATCCAGCAGCTCACCATGGACCTGCGAAGTGGTGACTGGGTTGTGGTCATCATGAATTCCGACGCCGGCGCCGGGGTCACGGTCCACCTGCAGGCCGCGGTCCACTCCCCCTTGTTCGGCGCCCTCACGCCTGCCCTATGGATTGGCGGGGCGGTCCTCCTGCTCATCGGAGCGAGCCTGATTGCCATAGGTGCCATCGTGCTCGGCCGGCGAACACCGGCACCAATTGCTGAAGGAAGTGCCTTTCCCGCCTCCGGCGTGCTTGCTGCCCAGCGGAACCCGGTCAGACTTTCGGGCCAACTGGACCCGCAGCTGTCCCGCGGACTGTGGCTGGTCAAGTGGTTGCTGGCCGTGCCCCACGTGGTCATTCTCGCGTTCCTCTGGTTTGCAGTCTTCGTCACCACGGTCATTTCCGGCGTCGCCGTGCTTTTCACCGGCCGCTACCCACGGCCACTTTTCGCCTTCGCCGTCGGCGTCCTGCGGTGGAACTGGCGCGTCACGTTCTACGCCTACTCCGCCCTGGCCACGGACAGGTACCCGCCCTTCACACTCGCCTCCACCAACTACCCTGCGGACCTCGACATAGACTACCCGCAGCACCTTTCCCACGGGCTCGTGCTCGTAAAGGGGTGGCTGCTGGCCATCCCCCACCTGATCATCGTTGGCATATTCACCAGCACCGTCTGGCTGACCTGGACCGGAATCGACACTTGGACGTCGGACAACGACCGCAGCACCGGGATCTCCCTGCTCGGCATCCTGGTGCTCGTCGCGGCAGTCATGCTCATGTTTACCGGCAGGTACCCGCGGACAGTATTCGACCTGGTCATGGGCATCAACCGGTGGATCTATCGAGTCGCCGCCTACGTCCTTCTGCTGCGGGACGAATACCCGCCCTTCCGACTCGACCAAGGTCCTCTGTACCCGGCCGAAGCCGGCACACCCACGGGAGGCCCGGCTGCCGGACAACGTGGGAACCCGGATCCACCGATGTCGTAGGGACCCCTGCTCGGCAGTGCCATTGGACCCTGTTCCCGACAACATCATCGGAGGAGTCTTGTCCCATGGACACCAACAACCTCGAACCCAGAATCATCCACACTCCTGCGCAGCCGACAGCAGTCCTCCGCGAAGAAGTCCCCATGAGTGGCCTGAGAGACTTCTTTGGCCGCGCCTTCGGCACCGTGATGGCAGCAACCCAGGCACAGAATGCGCAGCCGGCAGGCCCGCCCTTCGCGCTTTACCACGGCATGCCTGCCGAAACCATCGACGTCGAAGCCGGATTTCCCATTGCCGGTGATTTCCAGGGCACTGCCGACGTTCGGGAAAGCTCGCTGCCGGAAACCAGGGCGTATGAAGCCATGCACGTCGGGTCCTATGACACACTTGCAAACACCTACGAAGCCATTCGGGAACGCATGGCGGCTGATGGCTTCACACCGGCGGACATGATGTGGGAGTTCTACCTCAGCGATCCCGCAACCCAGGCCGACCCTGCGAGCTGGATGACTCGGGTTGTCTGGCCCGTCGCCTAATCCGCCCCCGCCGTCTCCTATGCTGGGGATCATGGACAGCTCCCAGGCATTGTTGGCCCAGCCGATTCTCACACTCACCATGAACCCGGCGTTGGATGTGAGCACCTCAACGGATAGCGTGTACAGCGGTCACAAGCTCCGCTGCAGGGGAAGCCACATGGACCCGGGCGGCGGCGGCTCAAATGTTGCCAGGGTGATACACCGGCTCGGTGGCCACGCCTTGGCCGTTTATACAGCAGGCGGCACCACCGGGGACACCTATCGCAAGTTGATGGAGGCCGAAGGCATCCCCGCCGTCGTGGCCGTCGTTCAAGGGAACACGCGACAAGACTTCACCGTCGACGAGAACTCAACCGGCAAACAATTCCGATTCGTCCTTGAAGGCGCGGAACTCAGTGAAGGAGAGTGGCGCAACTGCCTGCATCTGGTCCAGCGCTCCCTCCGGGCCGGCGGATACGTGGTTGCCAGCGGCAGCCTGCCCCCGGGGGTCCCCCAGGACTTCTACGCCCGGGTCTCCCGCCTGGCACGAAAAGCGGGGGCACATTGCGTGGTTGACACTTCGGGGCCGGCCCTCGCGGAAGCGCTGGCCGAAGGTGTTTTCCTCGTCAAGCCCAGCCGTAGGGAGCTGGCTGAATTCACGGGCACGGCACTGGACTCTGAAGAGAGCCAAGTCGCTTCCGCCACGGCGCTGCTTGCCAATGGCTCCGCTGAGTATGTGGCGCTAACACTTGCCGAGGCGGGAGCCATGCTCGCTTCCAAGGCAGGGGTCATCCGCCTGCCGGTTCCCTCCGTAAAGCTTGTCAGCGCCGTCGGGGCCGGCGACAGCTTCCTGGCCGGCTTTGTTCTGCGGCTGGCACAGGGGCATTCGGTCGAGACGGCCTTGCGGACGGCCGTCGCAGCAGGGAGCGCCGCGGTCATGACACCGGCCACCGAACTGTGTCGACCCATCGATGTCGAGCGGCTCGAGGCCGAAATCGTCACCGAAGCCGGGCACTAGCCCCTCCGAGAAATGTCGGCGTCGCTGGCCCGCATCACTGCGTGTTTGGGGCCCGGTCTAAGATGCCTCTAAGATTCGGTGCGTAGCGTCATTGTCATGGCAACAATGACAGCTCATCCACGTGTGGCCCGGAAGCCCAAGTCCCGCTGGCCGGGGCGGCTGCTGCGCACCCTGATGGCCGCCGGTGTGGTTGGTGTACTTGGCTCATGGTGGTTCGCCGCCCCGTCTCCGCCGGCCCTGAGCCCGGCATCCACGGCAACCTCCCTGGGTGAACTCAGCGGAATGGTGGGCGCGTTCCTCGTTTGCGCGCAGGTGCTGTTGATCGCCCGCATTCCCTGGTTCGAACGTGCCGTTGGAATGGACCGTTTGGTCAGCTGGCACAGGACGCTGGGAAGCACCGTCCTCCTCCTCGTCATCAGCCATGTGCTGCTCATGATCCTCGGTGTACAACTGCTCACCTCCGGCACTCCATGGGGGGCAACATGGGGGGTCCTCACCTCCTACCCGGACATGCTCACCGCCTTGATCGGCACCTTGGTGTTCTTCATCGTCGGCATCAGCAGCGCCCGGGTCCCCCGCGGAAAGATCTCCTACGAGGCCTGGTACTGGATACACGTCACGGCGTACGTGGCGATTTTCCTGACGTTCTTTCACGAGTTGAGCGCGGGGGTCCACTTTGTCAACGACCCCGCCAATCGTGCACTCTGGATCATCCTCTACTTCGCCACGGCCTCCGCCATCCTCACCTGGCGGTTCATTCTTCCTGCCGCAGCCGCATGGCGACACCGCATGGTGGTCCACCACGTCGTGAGTGAGGGCCATGGGATCAACAGCATCTGGCTGGCCGGCCCACACCTGGACGAACTGGGCGTGCGTGCGGGCCAGTTCATGATGTTTCGATTCGTCACGGTAGGCCACATGCTGACAGCCCACCCGTTCTCCCTTTCACGATTGCCGTCAGCGGGCCTGATGAGGATCACCGTCGGCGCGCTCGGCGACCATAGTTCGCGGATGCCGCACTTAAAGCCCGGAACTGTGGTCTTCACCGAAGGGCCTTTCGGCCATTTCACCCCCGAGGCAAGTCACCGGCACAAGGTGTTATTGATCGCCGGCGGTGCCGGAATCGGACCCATTCGGGCCCTGGCCGAGAGCCTGGTCAATGAAGGGCGCAATGTGGTGATGGTGTACAGAAGCACCAGCCACGACCGGCTTGCCCTTGAGCCGGAACTGCGAGCCCTTCATCCCATGGTCCTGCACACGGTTGTTGGCAGCCGGGCTGAGCTGGGCCACGATCCCCTGGACGCACGTGCACTTAAGCGCCTGGTCAAGGACATCTCAGAACGCGAGGTCTACATCTGCGGTCCCGAGGGCATGGGTTTGACAGTCGAGAATTCACTGTCAAAGCTTCGCATTTCCAAGCGGCTGATTCACCGCGAAATATTGAGCATGGGATAGGCAAAGGTGCGGATTATGAACGGAAAATGGAAAGGCACGGCTCTGTTCCTGGCGATCTTCGTCGTCATGGGCGCAACGTTCGGCCTGCGGCTGTACATGGGCTCACAGCATTCGGCCGTGACCACCTCGCTCTCGAGCGCGCCGGTTACGCCGGTTCCCTCGGGGACTCCGACGACGGCGGCGGGCCCGGCATCGACAAGCGGCGCGGCCAGTCCTTCGCCAAGCGCCGCGGCGGCAGCCACGACCATCACAGGCGCCACCGAGAGCACTCCCTATGGCGACGTGCAGGTGTCGGTCAGCTTCAGTGGGAAAAAGATCACCGCCGTGACCGTCCTTCAGGTTCCCAACTCCAACAACTACGACCAGCGGGTCGCCCAGTCCGTACCTCCCATTCTCGAGCAGGAGATCCTCTCCTCCCAATCGAGCGCTGTGAACACCGTCAGTGGCGGCACCTACACCTCGGACGGCTATTTGCAGTCCGTCCAGTCAGCCATCGACAAGTTGCCCTGATGAGATTCCTGGCAACCGCCATGGGCATTCCCATGTCGATCGACATCCGCGATGCCGGGGATCACTACGCTGCCGCGGCAGAAGCTTTTGCGGTCTTGCACGAGGCGGATGAAATCTTCAGCCCTTTCCTACCGGACAGTGAACTCAGCCGACTCAACCGTTCAGAGCTCACCCTTGACACCGTCGGCGGGCTGTTCCTGGAGGTCCACCAACTCGCTGCCCGTTTTGCAGCAGTATCAGGTGGCGTGTTTTCACAACACACCGTTTCTGGCCAGTGGGACCTCAACGGCATCGTCAAGGGTTGGGCCGCCCAGCGGGCGGCGGATAGGCTTCGGGCACTGGGCGTGGCCAATTTCTGCCTCAACGCCGGAGGGGACGTCATCGCCGCTGGGAGTCTGGAGCCCGGCAGGGCCTGGAATGTCGGTATTCGATCCCCACAGTCCCCCAAACGCATGATGGCCGTGCTTGCCCTTACCGACATGGCCGTCGCCACATCCGCCACCTATGAGCGCGGCGAGCACATCCTCGACGGGCGCACGGGACGCCCCGCCCGCGGATTCTCCAGCGTCTCGGTGATCGCATCCGATCTGACCACTGCCGATGTCCTCGCGACGACCGTCTTCGCGATGGGTTCTGATGGCCCCCACTGGGCTGCTGAACGCTACGAGTGCAGCATCCTGGCACAAACAGAAAACGGCACCTTCGTCGACGCCGGGAATTTGAGACGCTGGCTGGCACCGGCAAAGTGACAACGCCTACCCCCTCTATTCGGCATGGTGGGATGCGACGTCGGCGCCCGTCACACGATGAGTTGGGGTCCATAATGAAGGCATGAAGACTCCCCCTGTGATCGTCAGCCTGCCCATCGCCGATCGCCGCAAGGCTTTTGCCTTCTACACGACAGGACTTGGACTGCGGCCCGTGGGAAAGCCCGCCGACGACGGCGTCCCGGAGCCGCTGCAATTCGAGCTCAACGACGGGCTCCGGCTCATGCTCATTCCCACCGGGGGTTTTGGGTGGGTCGTGGGGAACCGCGAAGTTGCCCCCAGCAACCAGAGCGAATGCTTCATCAGCATCACGGCCGGCAGCGAAGCGGACGTTGATGAGCGGCTCCGGAAGGCCCGGGATGCTGGGGCCATGATCGTCAGCGATGCGGCCTATCAGCCTTGGGGCTACGCCGGCACCTTTGCCGATGTGGACGGCCACGTCTGGCAGGTCACCGCGTCTTCCCCTCCGGACTAAAATCGCCGGTTGGGGCCATCTCGTACCCCGGCCATTACCCGTCGATCGTTGTGATGACGGCCTAATCAAAGTTCGCATCCTTAAACACAGGCTTTTTGATGGAGGACCCATGGAACCAAGCACTTCCACAGCAACCAGGCGTGCCGCCGTCGTCATCAATCCAATGAAGTCGCCGGACGGGGATTTCAAATCCGACTTTCTGGGCTTGTGCGAGGCGGAAGGCTGGGCTGCTCCCCTCTGGCTCGAAACCACTGCCGAGGACCCGGGATCCGGCCAGTCGAAACAGGCGCTGGAGGCAGGGGTCGACGTCGTTATCGCCGCCGGCGGCGACGGGACGGTCCGCTGCGTGGCAGGGGTGCTGGCCGGCACAGGCACGCCCATGGGTTTGCTGCCCTTGGGCACGGGAAACCTGCTGGCCCGCAACCTTGGCATTGGCCTATCGGACCCGTTGAGTGCCGCCCGGGACGTATTGAATGGCACCAATACCGCGATTGACGTCGTCAACGCCACCTTGGATCATGCGCAGGAACGGCATCTGTTCCTGGTGGCCGCCGGGCTAGGTTACGACGCAAGCATCATGGCCGACACCAACGAAGACTTGAAGGATCGTGTGGGGTGGCTCGCCTACGTGGAGGCGGGCATCCGGAACCTGCCGGGGAAAGGCGTCAAGGCCACCATCGCCGTTGATGGCCGGAACCAGGCGCGACGCCGGGTCCGCAGCGTGATGGTGGGCAACTGCGGCAAGTTGATGGGTGGCGTGGCAATCTTCCCGGACGCTTCGGTGACCGATGGCGCCCTGGACTTGTTGATCCTTTCACCGCGCGGAAAGTTTGGCTGGTTGGGTGTTATCGCCGGGATCTTTGGCCGCAGCAGTGCCTCGAACCGGTCCGTGGCCTACTTTTCCGGAAGGAGTGCGGAGATCACCCTAGAGAGTGAATTGGACTTCCAGCTAGACGGCGACCAGTTGGGCGCCGCCAGGCACTTGCTGGTCACCGTGGATCCCCAGGCCCTGACCATCAGGATGGCGGCAGCGGCCACGTAGCCGGGGCAGGCGATTTGCGATAGACCGGTCTTCCCGTAGCGGCCGGGAACGGACATACTTGGCCCATGGCTTCCATGGTCGTCCACGGCAAGGCTGATCCGGTAAAAGCTCCTTCCGGGAATCGAGGATTTTCCATGCAGCAGGCAAAATCAGTGGGCGGTCAAGCACGGGCAGGCTGGCGTGAAAAGTTCTTTGTTGAGGAACGCTTGACCACGCCCACGGTTCGACGGCGCCTCTACCTCACCTCTTGGGGGTTGATCCTCACCGGGTTGGTCCTGTTCCTGGCATTGCTGGTCGGCGTGGTGACCCACACGGGAATTCAACGCTTGGACCAGCCTGTGGAAACGTGGTTCGTGTCCCGCCGCTCAGAAGCCCTGACGCAGGTGATGATTGCACTCGCAGTCATTTTTGGGCCCGTTGCCTTGCCGATCGTGGTTGTCGTCGTGCTGCTCGTCTGGACAGTATTGGCCAAGCATGCCTGGCGCCCCTTGCTTTTGGCTGCCGGGATGGCCGCCGGATTGATCTTTGCCAAGGTTGTCGCCCCGCTGGTTCGGCATCCGCGGCCGCCGGTGGGTTCCATGTTGATGGGGGCAGACAGCAGCTTTTCGTTCCCGTCCGGCCATGTTTTAGGGACAGCCGATTTCCTGCTGGTCCTGGCCTTCCTCATCGCCAGCCGACGCCGGAACACTTTATTCACCGCAATTGCCTTCAGTGTTGCGGTTCTGGTCATACTTGCCCAAGTCGCCTCCCGGCTCTACTTGGGCTATCACTGGATTAGCGACACCACCGCATCCATGGCCCTGTCCATGGTTGTCCTTGGCGCGATCATGGCGATCGATACCGCCAAGACCGTACGCATCCCCGGGGAACCTTCAGAGGGCCCCCATGTACAGACACAGGAGGACAGCTCATGAAGAACGGCAACGATGCCCGCCGGGCAGCGAACGACGCCGGCAACAGCACCGTGGTGACCTTGATTGCCCGCATCGGGTTTGGCGCCAGCGGATTGATGCACTTGATAATGGGCTACATCGCGGTGAGGATCGCTCTCCACCATGGAGGCGAATCGGACCAGTCGGGTGCCTTCGCCCAGCTGACAAAACTCCCGGGCGGCACCTTCCTGCTGTGGGTCACCGTCGCGGGCCTTGCGGCGCTGGCACTGTGGCTCCTCCTTCAGGCCGGTCTGGGAATCGGTTCATCCTCGAAGAAGCGGTGGGTGCGCAGCCTCGTCTCGCTGGGGAAAGCAGCGGCGTACATTGCCTTGGCGTGGACGGCGCTTGCGTTTGCGCTCAAGCGGCCCGCCAGCTCAACGGCCAACACGCGCCACGCGAGCGGGGCGATACTGTCCTTGCCGGGTGGCCAGGCACTTCTGATTCTGGTGGGCCTGGCAACCGCCGGAATTGGCGGGTATTTCATCTACAAAGGTGCCCGGCAGAAATTTCGCGACGACATCCGGCTCCCCGGCGGACCCTCGAAACCGGCCATCGTCGTCCTGGCCATGACGGGGTACATCGCGAAGGGAATCGCCATCATCGCCGTCGGGGTTTTGTTTGTCGTCGCCGCCGTGAAGGTCAACGCCAATGATGCCTCGGGACTCGACGGCGGCCTAAAATCCCTCGCCGCACTTCCCTTTGGGGAAGCCATCTTGATCATTATTGGCTTGGGACTCATGGCCTACGGCCTTTACAGCTTCGCCCGTGCACGACTTGCCCGCATCTAGCCCCGGCTGTACCTAACCGCCCGAATCGGCGTGGCCGTTTGCATCAACAGCCAAGCCAAGGCCTTAAATTGCGTTCACAGCCGGGTGATCATCGTTGCGGCCCGTTCGAGGGCGCCGGGCACCAGGGAGTAGTAGGCCCAGGTTCCGCGCTTTTCCGGTCCAATGGTCCGGCGTCGACCAGGATCTTCAGGTGGTGTAAGACGGTGGGCCGGCCCTGGTCCAGCGGTGAGGTCACAAACACAGGTTCCGCCGCCGTCGCCTGCCTTGACGATCGAGAGAAGTCGGGGCCGGTTCGGATCGGCGAGCGCCTTGAGGATACGGGCGGACTCATGGGCATCGTCGGCGGTGAGTGCTGGGCGTACGCTCGGCTCGCAGCACGCCATATCGCTCCCGGCCTCGACCGCGAGGGCTGTGTTCATGTAGCCATTATGCCCATAGATTGACAACTGTCGATATACAGATTGATACTTCTCATATCGATATTCTTCAATCTTCTGTTTGAGCGGCTGGGAGCCCTGTGAGTACCAAGACCGTCAACCCGTCTTCCCCGGGCGGGACAGCCACTGTCGGCAGGCTGCCCACCCTTGACCGCCTGCTGCCGGTATGGATCATCGCCGCCATGGCGGTCGGGCTTTTGCTCGGGAACTATGTTCCCGGCCTGAACGAGGCCCTCGACGCCGTCAAGGTCGGCTCGGTCTCGCTGCCCATCGCCGTCGGCCTCCTTGTCATGATGTACCCGGTACTCGCCAAGGTCCGCTACAAGGAAACCGCTACAAGGAAACCGGACGGGTGTTGGCGGACGGCCGGCTCCTGGTCACCTCATTGGCGATGAATTGGATCCTGGCCCCGGCACTCATGTTTGCCCTGGCCTGGACCTTTCTCCCGGACCTGCCTGAATACCGGACAGGGCTGATCATTGTGGGCCTGGCCCGGTGCATCGCCATGGTCATGATCTGGAATGACCTGGCGTGCGGTGACCGTGAAGCCGCCATGGTGTTGGTGCTGCTCAACTCCGTGTTCCAGGTCTTCGCCTTCGGTGCCCTGGGTTGGTTCTACCTGCAAGTCCTGCCCGCCTGGCTGGGACTGCCGACGACGACTGCCGGCTTCTCCTTCTGGGCCATCACCGCCTCGGCGCTGATCTTCCTCGGGATTCCCCTGTTGGCCGGAGTGATGACCCGGACCCTCGGCGA
>JBAUMA010000385.1:0-5581 GCA_049578485.1 Specibacter sp. | reverse complement strand
CTGGTTGCGGGGCACCCGAACCCCGTGAAAATCACCCTAGGCCAGGCGGCGGCCGGTGAGAGGGGAGCAGGCCCAAGGTCCGCCAAAGCGTAACCATGTTGCGGGCCGGTCACGGTTCCGCCGGGCCACAAAAGCGTCCGCGGGGGTCGCCGCGGCTCCGTGGCGCGAACCGGCAGTGAACCCGTCCGGGGAATCCGGGTTGGCGCAGCTCACGCCGGCCATGCCGTGTACGTTCGAGTCAGTTGTTCCCGGTTTGTCCCTGCGCCGACAGGAAATCGGCAATGCGGTTGGCCATGACGGACGGTTCCCAACTGTGGTTGGCCGCGTCAATGGTCTCGGACCGCCCGTGCGCCACATTGGCGGCGATGGACTCGGCGGCCGGCGGCATGATGGGCAGGGTTTGCTCGCCTACCAGGGCCAACGCGGGCGCGGTGATGGGGGCAAAAAGTTCGGCCCGCGGGGCCGTTTGGGTCCAGGCGATTGATTCCGCATCGGCTTCCAGGGAGGGCCCCATCGCCGTCATGACGGGCCAGGCCGGGCTGTTGCGGGCGCCCTCGAGCCATTCCGGCGGCATGTCTTTCATGAAGTAGGCAATGACGTCGTCCGGGTCCTCGCCGGCAATCCGCTGCTGCAGGCCGGCCAGGAATTCGGCACTGTCCGTGCCCAGTTCCTCGCGCAGCGGAACCTCCCACAGCACCAGGGCGGAGACGGGCAGGCCCGCCGCGGCCGCTGCCAGTGAAATGGCGCCGCCGGAGGAGTTGCCGAACAGGGCGGCCGATCCGCCGGCCACCTCGATCAGGGCGCGCAGGTCGTCAAGGGTGTCGGCCAGCGTGAACGACGGCGCCTGTGCGCTTTCGCCGCGCCCGCGCCTGTCGTAGTTGATGACGGTGTATCCGCGGGCGGCCAGCAAGGTCGCCATGGCCGCGGTGGTGGAGTCAAAACCGCGAAATTGCATGGCGCCGGCAACCAGGATCACGGCCGGGCCGGACCCTTCAATGCTGTAGCCAATCCGGGTGCCGTCGGAGGAGGTGGCGAAACTGGACATGGGCAGAGCCTTTCCTAGGCGGGGCGTTGTTCGAAACGCTACGCCCGGTGCCCGGGGCTGTCCATCACATGCCTGCAGAAATAGCGCCAAGAAACGCCGAGGGCGTGTTGGAACCCCAGTACGGGTCCAACACGCCCTCGGCGTTGTGGCTTGCCGTTAGACCAGCTGGCGCCAGTCTGCGGCGAGCGGCAGTCCGTGCGCGGTGGACACTGAGTGGTGCGCCACCTGGCCGCCGGCCACGTTCAGGCCGGCCGCCAGGGCGGGATCGGCTTCCAAAGCGGCCGCGACGCCCTTGTTGGCCAGTGACACGGCGTAGCGCAGGGTCACGTTGGTCAGGGCGTACGTGGAGGTGTTGGGCACGGCGCCGGGCATGTTGGCCACGGAGTAGAAGATCGAGTTGTGGACCTTGTAGGTGGGGTCCGCATGCGTGGTGGGGTGCGTGTCCTCAAAGCAGCCGCCCTGGTCCACCGCGATGTCCACCAGCACCGAGCCGGGCTTCATGCGCGAGACAAGCTCGTTCGTGACCAGTTTCGGCGCCTTGGCCCCGGGGATCAGCACGGAGCCGATGACCAGGTCCGCCTGCACGAGGGAGCGCTCAATTTCAAAGGTGTTGGAGGCAACCGTCTTCAAACGGCCCTGGTACAGGGCGTCAAGCTCCTGCAGGCGGGCGATGTTGATGTCCAGGATGGTCACGTCGGCGCCGGCACCGATGGCCATGGCCGCTGCGTTGGTGCCCGAAACGCCGGCGCCCAGGATGACGACGTTGGCCGGGCGGACCCCGGGAACCCCGCCCAGCAGGATGCCCTTGCCACCGGCCGGGGAAGTGAGGCAGGCGGCGCCAACCTGGACGGACAGGCGGCCGGCAACCTCGGACATGGGTGCCAGCAGGGGCAGGGTGCGGCCCACCTGGACGGTCTCGTAGGCGATGGCCGTGACGCCGGACTCCATGAGGGCCTTGGTCAGTTCGGGCTCGGCCGCGAGGTGCAGGTAGGTGAACAGGATCAAGCCCTTGCGGAAGTGCGGGTACTCGACGCTGATGGGCTCCTTGACCTTGACCACCATGTCGGCCCGGCCCCACACCTCGGCGGCGTCGGTGACAAGCTCGGCACCGGCGTCGGTGTATTCGGTGTCGGAGATGCTCGAGCCCACGCCCGCGCCGCGCTCAATGAGGACGGTGTGGCCCTGGCGGGTGAATTCGTGGACGCCGGAGGCCGTCATGGCCACACGGAATTCGTTGTTTTTGATTTCCTTGGGAACACCAATGATCATGATTTTGTCCTTCACTTGCTGGCGGCGAATGCACGTGGCCGCATGCACGGCCCAATACCCACCAGACTACGTCCGTCCTGTGAAGCATTTCATAGGAATGGACGGCCGGCCCGGACAAGAACGCCGGAATTCCGCGGAACTTTGCCGTCGCTCTTCGACAAATGTCGAGGATAGCCGGGTCAGGTGTCGCCTGCTGTCTGTTCCGGCCTTACCCTTGAGGCATGCGAAACCAGGAGATTGAGGATCTAGTGGAGGCGCTCGCCCTGGAATTGGGGCGCGGGCTCTCCCTGGAGGACCTCGACGGGCTGCTGCTGGCCTACAGCGCAAACCAGTCGCACGCGGACAGGGTGCGGGTGAATTTCCTGCTCAGCAAGCGCGTACCGGCGGACGTCAGCGCCTGGCAGCTCTCCCACGGGATCGCCAGCGCCGTCCGCCCCGTGGTGGTGCCGGCCAACGACGCCCTGGGCATGTTGGGCCGGGTGTGCGTGCCGCTGCTGGTGCGTGGTTTCCGGGTGGGCTACCTGTGGGTGCAGCAGGACGCCGACGAGCAAAGTGCGACGACGATCCTCGCCCAGCTGCCGGCGGTGAGGGACTCCCTTGACCTCCTTTCGACGCTGCTGCTGGATTCCAACACGGCCGAATCCAGCACACGCCGCGAACGCGAGCAGCAGTTTTTGGCGGCTGCGGACGGTGACAAACACGCTATCGACGTCATTGCCGAGTGGCCCGAGATTCGCCAGCGCGGGCCTTGGCAGGCGGCCACCGTGTATGCGGTATCCGGTGACATGGAGGGGCCAAAACCCGTGCGGGATCCGCTGGCCGCCGCGCTGATTCACCGCAGTGCGGGGCTGCAGGCGACGATCGGGGTTGACGATGCCTTGTTCAGTGCCGGGTTGGGGACCCACACGGTGGTGTTGTTCAAGTCCACGCCGGGGCGGACCCGGCACTCCAGCGTGCTGCAGCGCTACGCGGCCGAGCTGGCCAAGCGGACCGGATCGCCGGCGTCGAACGTGGTCATGGGCATCGGCGAGCCGTTCAATTCGCTGCGGCTGCTGCCCGCGGCATACCGGGAATCACGGATCGCCGCGCAGGCGGCCGTGGTGGACCGGGAGCTGGGACAGATCCTGGACGTCCGCGGCGCCGGTGTCTACGAGGTCCTCGCCGGCGGAACCGCCGATCCCGAGGACAGCGTGTACTACCGGCTCATCCGGGACAGGGACGACGCCGGCGAACTGTTCCCCGTGCTGGAGCTTCTCTATGACAGCGACGGCGCCGTGGCCGCGATTGCCGAGCGCCTCCACCTGCACCGCTCCACCGTGTACAACAGGCTGTCCAGGGTGCGCGGGATCATCGGCGCCGACCCCCTGGCCGGGCGGGTCCGGCTGGAATTGCACCTGGCGTTGAAGGCGGCGCGCTGGGCGGGCAGGCCCCGGATCTAGGCCATCTCCGGGCTGCCAAGCCCGGGGTCGAACCCTTGGTCGAACCCTGGGCCAAACCCCTGGCCAAAACCCGGCTGGCCATCCGGACCACCCTGGCCGTGCCTGCCCGAGTCCGCTTCGCTGCCCA
Source organism: Specibacter sp. (assembly GCA_049578485.1). GTDB lineage: Bacteria > Actinomycetota > Actinomycetes > Actinomycetales > Micrococcaceae > Specibacter. Next base: position 1,701 of record JBAUMA010000385.1, on the reverse strand, counting down.
GCAGGCTGCGCGTCAACGCCTCGCCCTCGGCCATGAGCCGGTTCACCGCCACCTCAAGATGCGAGTCGCCGGGGGCCTCGCCGGCCAGTGCAGCGGCCACCACTGCCCGCCGGATCAGCTCCTTCGCGAACGACGCCGTGGTGCCGGCGGTCCGAGTCGCCGCCGCGGCAAGTGCTGCCGGGGAAAATTGGAGCTCGCGCGAATACAGCCGCAAGAGTTCGGTGCGTTCATGCTCCGACGGCAGCGGGATTTCCACGGCCAGGTCCACGCGCCCGGGCCGCTGGGCGAGTGCCCGCTCCAGCATGTCCACGCGGTTGGTGGTCAGCACGAATGCCACGTTGGCGTCGCTGTCCAGCCCGTCCATGGCGTCAAGAACCTCGAACAGCAGCGGCTGCATGCCGTTGCCGAAGCTCCTGTCCTCGGCAATCAGATCGCAGTCCTCCAACACGACGATCGACGGTGCCAAGGCCCGTGCCATCTTTGTCGCCTCCGATATCTGCGCGAGTGATCCACCCGAGAGCAGCACGGCGGTGGTGCCTTCGGACTGGCTCAAGAGGTACCGGACGGTGTGCGTCTTGCCCGTCCCCGGCGGGCCGTACAGCAGCAGCCCGCGCTTGAGGTGCTGCCCGTGCGCCATGAGGGTTTCCGCCTGCCGGGCGATGCCCAAGGTGTGGTCCTCCACCGACTCCAGCACGCCGTCGGGAAGGATGACGTCGCTGCCGGCAAGGCTCGGCCGGCGGATGAACGCAACTCCGCCCACGCTCGGCCCATAGTCGCTGACCGCCAAGGCGATGACCTGGCCCTTGAAAACGCTGCTGCGTTCCATTTCACGGCGCACCTCGGCCAGGAATCCGGCGGCGTCGGCGGGCTGCGCGGCAACAACCTCCAGCGATGCCCCCTGCCTCCCAAACTCGGGCGTGGCATCGCGTTGGAGGACAACCAGTGGTTTGCCGTTGTAGCTGAACAGCCGCAACCCCAACGCCACGACCTGGCGTTGTTCATCGGGACCTGTGGCAAGGTTCTTGAAGTCCGGCTGGCCCAGCGGGAAGCGCGCGAACATCAATGACTGCCCGATCATGTCGCTCAAGGACATGTGGTTTCGCTGGTCGCCGCCGCCGATCCCCAGCAGGCGCTGTGCCGGGTCGCGTCCCGCCATGGACTCCATGAGGATGTCCAGGTCCACCAGCCGGTGTGCCGGTATGGCCTCGACCACCACGGAAACCTCGGCGGCCGGCACCCCCATATGGGCCGTGATGGCATCCAGCAGCGCATTGCCGTCGGCCACCTGATCCAACTCCGTCAGCGCCAGCCGGGCCAGCTTGCCAAAGTCATTGATGAACGTCCCCAATTCCGTCTCCATGGCCCGACCCTAGCAGACGCCGAAACCCGGTTGCGCGGGCGCTACCCCTCCAGCAGGTGGAGGTCATCCGGGGTGTCGACGTCGGCGCCGTCGGACAGCGCGCTGCAGTCGATGACGTCGATCAGCCCCGGATTGGCGGCAAGGAATGCCCGCGCCCCGGCGTCGCCCGTTGCCGTGGCGGCGGCAGCGGCGGCCAGGGACACATCGAAGATGATGGGGTGGCCCCGTGTCACGGCCTGACTCAGGCCGCGGGCGGGTGGACCGGCGGGGGAGTGCGGACGGTAGCCGGCGGCCGTGATCCGCCCCGGCTGGTGGACGGCAAGCAGCAAGGACACCAGTTC
>JBAUMA010000384.1:0-5117 GCA_049578485.1 Specibacter sp. | reverse complement strand
AGCCGTCCCGCAGTGTGGGCCGTGCCGGGCACGCCAGGCGGTCTCGGGCACGCCAGTGGTTCAGTGCCGGCGGTGGTCGGCAATGGTCATCCGCGGCCCGAATTGCGGCTTGCGGAATCCGCTCAACTGCAGCATCCGCACCACCCGCTGCCGCTGCCCGCGCCACGGTTCGAGCAATTCCAGCATGCCTGCATCGTCCACCTTCCTGCCCGCCAGCGCCCAGCCCACATAGGCGGCCAGGTGGTAGTCGCCCACGGCCACCTGGTCGGCGTCGCCGTGGGTGCGCTGGGTGACCTCCGCCGCCGTCCACACACCGATGCCGGGGATGGTCTGCAATTTCGCTGCCGCCTCCGGAGCCGGCAGCGCCGCCAGCCGTTCCAAACCCGACGCCGAACCCAGCACCCGCATGACGGTTGCCGAACGCTGTGGTCCAACGCCCGCCCTGTGCCACTCCCAGGACGGGATCCTCGCCCACTGCCCGGGGGTGGGCGCCACCATCAGATCCGCAGGGACATTCGGGTCCGTGCCAGCGCCAGGTGCAGCGGTGCCAAACTTTCGCACCAGCGCGGCGTACCCGCGGCGGGCCTCCAGTGAGGTGACTTTTTGTTCCAGGATCGCCGGGACCAGCGCGTCGACCATGCGCCCTGTGGCGGGCAGGCGCACGGCCGCGTGCCGGCGTCGTGCGTCCCGGACCAGCTGGGGAAGGGTTGTGTTGAACTGTGGGGAGTCAAAGGCTGACCAATCGTCATGGGAGCCGAGGAGGGCCGGCACCCCGGCCAGGGCGTGCTCCGCGCCCGGGCCCCAAGCCCTGATATGTACTTCCTGCCCGAGGGCGGTCGCGCCGAGCGTGGCGGGGCCGATCGGGGTGTTGGAGGCCAGCCAGGCCGCACCGGGTGTGAGCCGCACGGTCCTGTCGCCGACGCCCCGCCCGATGATGCCGAGCGTCTGATGCAGGCTGTACGCGCCGCCGGCGTTCCAGACCAGTGCGGGGCCGGTCTGCGAGGCGGTTGTGGTCATTCCTTAATGGTCGCACGGGGGACTGCTGGTGCCCAGGCAGCCGCAGCAGTAAGGTTGGGCGCAAACATGAAGCGGGCCATTGGGGGCGTGATGAAGGTTTCCGGACGTGAAAGTTGGCAGATGGGCGAGGATGCCAGCTGGCATCTCACGGCTGCGCTGTATCTGAGAGATGCGCTGGGGCTGCCTGCCACCAGGCCCTTCTTCATTCCGCCGTTTGTTCCGGCAGTGCCCGAACACATTCCCGTGACCGGCCCGGACCTGGACATCCTGCACGCCGAGGAATGGGCCCTCTGGTTCACCGACTTGCTGGCGGACCACCGGGACATGGGCACGGAGCAGCCCTTCGACGGCGCGGTGCTGGAGCGGTGTTCGCCGGCATTTCAACAAGCCGTGGGAACCCATGCGGAAGCCGCCAGAGCTGCCACAACAAGCTTCCGGGACCGCTACTCCCGGCACTTCCAGGGCAACTTCAAGACTGGGGCTCCTGTCATCAACCGCCTGGTGCGGTCGATTGAAAAGGAACTCGGCCACCGCGCTGCACCGTTCAACCTTTCCGTGCGAATCCTGCCCGTGCGAGGTTTCTGGCTGCACCGCGCCAACCCACAGTTGGTGCTCGCGAGCGAGGCCGCCCGCCGGGACCCGACAGCCCTGACGAATCTGCTGGGCCCCGTGATCAGGGAACTGGCCCGGTAGACCCGGCCCGCCGGCGTCGTGCCTGGAATTAGGCGGGCATGCCGGCGGTCAGCCACAGCGCCAACACCGCGGCCGGGACCACCACAACCACCAAAGCCAAACCGGCCAGGGCAAAGCCCCGCCAAGAGATGGAAACACCCATGGCCTTGAGCCGGCTGTGCCACAGGAGCGTTGCCAGCGACGCCCACGGCGAGACGAGCGGGCCGAGGTTGACCCCGATCAACAGGGCCGCCAACCGGACAGGGGAGTTGGCCACCGGCTGCAACGCCAGGAATGCCGGCAAATTGTTGACACCGTTGGCGCTCAGCGCACCCAGCCCGGCCAGCTGCAGCAGGCTGAGGAGGCCGTCGCCGGTGCCGGAAATCCGGCCAAGCGCGGCCGCCAGGCCATGGTCGTGCAAGGTCTGGACCACCAGGAACAAGCCCATGGTCAGCAGCAGGGGCTGGAGGGGCAGCATGTGCCAGCCGATGGCCGTACGCTTGCGCACCAGGAACACCACCAGCAGGAACAGCGCGGCAATGCCGGCCGGGATGGCGACCGTGACCCCCGAGACCAGCGCCGGCAGCAGCACCGCCACGGTGACGCCGCTGAGCACCAGCAGCGGCTTGTCGGCCACCGGCTCCGCGGCCGGGGACGCATACCGCCCGCGGAGGTCCTTGCGGAACGCCAGGAACAAAAACAGCAGCGGCACCATCACGCCCACCAGCGCCGGAGCCCAGAGCAGCCCTGCAAACTCCAGGGGCGTCACCGCCAGTTGGCCCTGCGCCAGCAGATTGGTCAGGTTGGAAACCGGCAGCAACAACGACGCCGTGTTCGCCAGCCATACCGTGGTCAGGGCAAACGGCAGCGGATGGATGCGGGCATGCCTGGCCAGGGCCACCACCACAGGGGTGACCAACACGGCCGTGGTGTCCAGGGACAGGAACACCGTGCTCAACGTTGCCAGCCCCACCACCAGCAGCCACAGCACCGCAATCCGCCCGCCGGGGACGGTGCCGGGCACGGCAGGGGAACGTGCGCTCCGGCCAGCCAGCCGTGCCGTGACAAAGCGGAATACGCCGGCACTGTCCGCCAGTTCCGTCACCACCGTCATGGCCACCACGAACAAGAGGATCGGGATGGTGCGCGCGGCCAGCTCCACGGCCGACGCCCGGCTCAGCAGCCCCGTGGCCAGCAGCACCAGCCCAAACGCGAACAGGGCCGTCGGTGCGCCGGCGGCAAGGATCCGCTTCACTGGGTGTCCGCAGTTCCGGAGATGCCCAGGGCCGTCTGTTCCAGGATTTCCCGGCACGCCAAGATGGCAGGACGACGCCGGCCGGCCCGCCTGACCGAGGTGAACACGGTGCGGCGCGGCAGGCCCGGCAAATCGATCAGCGTCAGGGCGGGCGGGCGCCCCGTCCACATCAGGTCGGGCATCAATCCCACGGCATTGCCCGATTCGATGAGCCGGATCTGTGCCTGGAGGTCGGCCGTTTCAAAGCGCACGTCCGGTTCAAAGCCCGCCTGCCGGCACGCCTGTTCTGCCCAATGCCGGGACGCGGCGCCGCGCGGCTCCATGACCCATGGCAGCGCAGCCGTGTCCTCGATGTGCGTGATGGGCTCTGTGCGCAGATTCGCCATGCCCCCGGCAACGCCCCGGGACGGCACGGCCAGGCGGATGGCGTCGGTGGTCAGCACCACGCGGTCCAGCTCCGGGTGCCGGGGTGCGGCGTGGCCCGGATATTGTTCGGCCACCACCAAGTCAAAGTCGCGGGCCCAGGTTTCATACAACGCCGTCTCGGGTTCTCGCTGGACCATCTCAATCCTGACGTCTGGGTAGGTGCGCGCCATGGCCGTGAGCATCTCCGGCAGCAGGGCCAGGGCGGCGGACTGGAACACGGCCAGCTTCACTGTTCCGGTCACGGTGGTCAGGGACGCGGACAGGTCGGCCTCGGCACGCTCCAGCGTCTCCAACAGCTCGGCGGTGTGTGCCACCAGGATCTCAGCCTGGGGCGTGAGCTGCACCCGCCGCCCCACCTTGCGCAGCAGTTTCACGCCCGCCTCCTTTTCCAGCAGGGCCAGCTGCTGGGACACGGCGGAGGGGCTGTATTGCAGGGCCGCGGCCACGTCGGCCAGGGTGCCGCGGATGTGCAATTCGCGCAGCAGCCGCAGGCGTTTTACATCCAGCACGGGCGTCTCCAGATAGTTAAGTAAATATGACTGATATTCATCATAAATCACCACTTTTGCTTATTGAACAAAAGTCTCATACTGGTGATGAGAAAGCTTACGCCGCGCCGTTGGGGACGGGGCCGAAGCGATTGCACCAAGGCCTCCCTCACCAGCAGAAAAGAACGCGCCAAACACCATGACAAGCACCGTCACCGCGGCCACCGCCGCCACCATCCCAGTCCCCGGCAACCACCTTGCCGACGAAACCATCGCACTCGTCCGGCATTGGCTCACCGAAGCTGCCAAGTTCCCGGCCGACGTCTCCGCCCAGCGCCTGGCCGGAGTTCTGAAGGACCCCAACGGACTTGACTTTACCGTGGGCTTCGTCGACGGAGTGATCCGCCCCGAGGACCTGGCCGTGGCCGGGCGCAACCTTGCCGCCCTGGCCCCCCAAGTCCCGGCGTTCCTGCCCTGGTACATGCGCGGCGCCGTCCGCCTCGGCGGGGTCATGGCCCCCATCATGCCGCAGATCGTCATCCCCATCGCCCGCAAGGTGCTCCGAGAGATGGTGGGCCACCTGATCGTGGACGCCACCGACGCCAAGCTCGGCCCGGCCATCGCCAAGATCCGCCAGGGCGGGGTGGATCTGAACATCAACCTCCTCGGCGAGGCCGTCCTGGGCGAAAACGAGGCCGCCCGCCGCCTGGAAGGCACCTTGCGCCTGCTGGCCCGCGACGACGTCGACTACGTCTCCATCAAGGAATCCTCCACGGTCGCCCCGCACTCCGCCTGGGCCTTCGACGACGCCGTGGACCACATCGTGGAAAAGCTCACCCCGCTCTACACGCTGGCCAACTCCTTCGCCAAGCCCAAGTTCATCAACCTGGACATGGAGGAGTACAAGGACCTGACCATGACCCTGGCCGTCTTCAAGCGCATCCTGGAAAAGCCGGAGTTCAAGAACCTCGAGGCCGGCATCGTGCTCCAGGCCTACCTGCCGGACACCCTCGCCGCCATGATCGACCTCCAGGAATGGGCCGCCGCCCGCCGCGCCGACGGTGGCGCACCCGTGAAGGTCCGGATCGTCAAGGGCGCCAACCTGCCCATGGAACAGGTCCAGGCCTCCGTGTTCGGCTGGCCGCTGGCCACCTGGGGCACCAAGCAGGACTCCGACACCAACTACAAGCGCATCATCAACTACGCGCTGACCCCCGAACACATCGACGCGGTCCACATCGGCGTGGCCGGGCACAACC
>JBAUMA010000383.1:0-3368 GCA_049578485.1 Specibacter sp. | reverse complement strand
ATGTTCCGGGCGTTCCCCGGCGTGGCCGACTCCTACCGCCGCCGCTTCCGGCACGTGCTGGTGGACGAGTACCAGGACACCAACCACGCCCAGTACGCGCTGGTGCGCGAGATCGTGGGGGTCGAGGAGGCCGACGGCGGAATTGCCCCCGCCGAGTTGACAGTGGTGGGCGACTCCGACCAATCCATCTACGCGTTCCGCGGCGCGGACATCCGCAACATCGTGGAGTTTGAGCAGGACTACCCGAACGCCGCGACCATCAAACTGGAGCAGAACTACCGCTCCACGCAAAACATCCTCAGTGCAGCGAACGCCGTGATCTCCCGCAACCCGAACCGCCGCGAGAAGCGGCTATGGACGGCCGAGGGCGACGGCGAAAAGATCGTTGGCTACGTGGCCGAGTCCGAGCACGAGGAAGCCCGCTTCATTGCCGCGGAGATCGACCGGCTGCAGGACGAGACCGACATCCGCCCCGGCGACGTCGCCATTTTTTACCGCACCAACGCCCAGTCACGCGCCATCGAGGACATCCTGGTCCGCGTGGGCCTGCCCTACCGAGTGGTGGGCGGCACCCGGTTCTATGAGCGCAAGGAAATCAAGGACGCACTGGCCTACCTGCGCGCCTTGGTCAACCCCGACGACGACGTGAACCTGCGCAGGATCCTCAACGAACCCAAGCGCGGCATTGGCGACCGTGCCGAGGGGGCCGTGGCGGCGCTGGCCGAACGCGAACGAGTGTCCTTCTCCGTGGCCCTGAAGCGCGCCGAGGAGGCGCCCGGCATTGCGTCCAGGTCGCTGAACGCCGTCAACGCGTTCGCCAAGATGATGGCCGACCTTGGCGAGGTTGCAGCATCGTCCGGGCCCGCCACTGCACTGGAGGCCGTGCTGGAGCAGACCGGTTACCTGGAGGCGCTGCGCGGCTCCAGCGACCCGCAGGATGAGTCCCGTGTGGAAAACCTGGCGGAACTGGTCGCCGTCGTGCGTGAATTTGAAAAGGACAACCCCGAAGGGACCTTGGGGGAGTTCCTGGAGCAAGTGTCACTGGTGGCCGATGCCGACCAGATCCCCGACGCCCCGGGCGGCTCCGAAGCAGAAGCCGCCGCGGCCGTCGCGGAGGCCAAGCGCCTCGGTGTGGTCACACTGATGACCCTGCACACGGCCAAGGGCCTGGAGTTCCCGGTGGTGTTCCTGACCGGCATGGAGCACGGCATCTTCCCGCACTCGCGCTCCGCCACGGACCCGAAGGAACTCGCCGAGGAACGCCGCCTGGCCTATGTGGGACTGACACGCGCCCGCAAACGGTTGTATCTGACGCGCTCGGAGGTGCGCAGCCTGTGGGGGCAGAGCCAGTACAACCCGGCCAGCCAATTCATTGAGGAGGTGCCGGCTGAACTCATCGAGTGGAAGCGTGAAGGCACCTCCCGCATGGCGCCGGCCACCGGCGGCTTTGGCACGAGCCGGTACTCGGGGTCCTCTTGGGGAGCCGGTTCCGCCGTGGGCGGCCGGGACTCCGGGCTGCTGCCGCCGAGCCTGTCCGCCAGGACCGCCGCGGGCCGGGTCCAACCGCAAAAGGAGGTCATCTCCGTCAGCGTGGGGGACCGGGTCAACCACACGGCCTTTGGTGACGGCTCGGTCCTCGCCCTGCAGGGTGCCGGGGACAAGACCGTGGCAACCGTGCATTTCGGCATTGGCGAGAAACGGTTGTTGCTGCGTTATGCGCCGCTGACGAAGCTGGATTCTTGAGCGGGCCCGGGGCGTCGGGTGCAGCGGTCCGGGGTGCCATAGTCCGGGCTGCATCTGTTCGGACGGCGGTGCTGGCCGTGACCGCGGCGGTGCTATGCGCCGCGCTGTCCGGTTGCATCACCGTGCCAACAGCCGACCCGCACCCGACCACGGCAACGAAAACAGGACCGCTGACGTATCTGGAGCGGCTCAAGGCCGCCCCTGCAGTCAAAGCCGCCCAGGATGCCGGCGCCCTGCCGCAGTTTGTTAACGAGTCCCGCTCCATTGCCTGTGTTTTCACCTCATCCCGGGCCGGCAACCTCAACCAGCCGTGGGAGCCCAACAACTTCACCGACGACGCCAACAACACGGCCCCCATCATCCCGGTGGTCAACTGCGAATTGTCGTCCTACCCGGATCCGGTCAAGGAGGACATCGTCGACAACTGTGCCGGCACGTTCGCCGGCTACCTTGGCGGGACAGTTCTGTTGGCCCCGGACAAGGTCGGCTACGGCGGGTGCCGGGCGGGCGTCACCGCGGTGGAGGCGGCCTTTGGCCCCGGCGGAACCGTCAACGAGACCATGGGCGCGATTCCGGTGCTGGCCCAGGACGCAGCAGTGGACGCCGCGGGCTACCGGTGTGCCTCCCTGGACGACGGCGTGGCATGCGCCAATCTTGCCAGCGGGCTTGGATTTTTTGTGTCGCGCGAACAATACGAACTGTTCGGGCCCGGGCACAAAGCCCCGGCCACCGCACCGGCGAGCTAGGCGCATGGGGCCCCCTCCGGCGTCGTGCCTTGGAGCCAGGCATCCGGGCGGCGTTTTTGTGAGGCGAATAACCGCCGAAAAGGTGGTATGCGGGGCGAATATGTGGTTGGCGGGCGAAGCGGTACTGTGTGAAAGGGGTTTCGCACCCCCTTCATCACTACTTCGACGTAGAAGGACACAAACCCGTGGACCTGTTTGAATACCAGGCGCGTGACATGTTTGAGGCTCACGGCGTTCCCGTGTTGGCCGGCATCATTGCGCACACCCCTGAAGAAGCAAAGGCAGCAGCCGAGAAGATTGGCGGCGTCACCGTCGTCAAGGCACAGGTGAAGGTTGGTGGCCGCGGCAAGGCCGGCGGCGTCAAGGTTGCCAAGACCGCTGATGAAGCGTTCGAGCACGCCTCCGCCATTCTTGGCATGGACATCAAGGGCCACACCGTTCACACGGTCATGATCGCCCAGGGTGCCGACATCGCCGAGGAGTTCTACTTCTCCGTCCTGCTGGACCGCGCCAACCGCAACTACCTGGCCATGTGCTCGGTGGAAGGCGGCATGGAAATCGAGGAGCTTGCAGTTGAGCGCCCCGAGGCCCTGGCCCGCGTTGCCGTTGACCCCGCCGTTGGCATCGATGCGGCCAAGGCCGACGAAATCGTCGCCACCGCCGGCTTCAACGCCGAGCTGGCCCCCAAGGTGGCCGCCGCGATCATCAAGCTGTGGGACGTCTTCAAGAAGGAAGACGCCACCCTGGTTGAAGTCAACCCGTTGGTTCGCACCGGCGCCGGCGACATCGTTGCCCTCGACGGCAAGGTCTCCCTCGATGAGAACGCCGACTTCCGCCACCCGCACCACCTCGACCTGGAAGACGCCGCTGCGGCCGATC
>JBAUMA010000382.1:0-2635 GCA_049578485.1 Specibacter sp. | reverse complement strand
CATGAAGCTGAACGCCGCTGCCGAGATGGAAGCCATCTCCTGGCCGGAGTTCGCCTCCATCCACCCCTTCGCCCCCGAGTCCCAGACCGCCGGCTGGCGCGAACTGATCACGGACCTCGAAGCGCAGCTGACCGAGATCACCGGCTACGACCAGGTGTCCATCCAGCCCAACGCCGGATCCCAGGGCGAGCTCGCCGGCCTGCTGGCCATCCGCGGCTACCACCACTCCCGCGGTGACGAGCAGCGCAACATCTGCCTCATCCCGGCCTCCGCGCACGGCACCAACGCGGCCTCCGCCGTGCTGGCCGGCATGAAGGTGGTGGTGGTGGCCACGGCCGCCGACGGCACCATCGACCACGCCGACCTGACCGCCAAGATCGAGGCGCACAAGGACCAGCTGTCCTGCATCATGATCACCTACCCGTCCACCCACGGCGTGTACGACGCCGACGTCCGCGAGGTGTGCGACGCCGTCCACGCCGCCGGCGGACAAGTTTACGTTGACGGCGCCAACCTCAACGCCCTGGTCGGCCTGGCCCAGCCCGGCAAGTTCGGCGGGGACGTCAGCCACCTGAACCTGCACAAGACGTTCTGCATCCCGCACGGCGGTGGCGGCCCCGGCGTCGGCCCGGTTGCGGCCAAGGCCCACCTGGCACCGTTCATGCCCGGCGACGCCAACTCTGCTGCAAGCTCGGTCTCGACAGGCTCGGCCACCGGTGTCCCGATTTCCGCCTCACGCTTTGGCTCCGCCGGCGTACTGCCCATCTCCTGGGCCTACGTGAAGCTCATGGGCGGGCAGGGCCTGACCGAGGCCACGAAGTCGGCTTTGTTGGCTGCAAACTACATAGCTTCCCAGCTCAACGAGCACTTCCCGGTCCTGTACACGGGCGCCGGAGACCTGGTGGCCCATGAGTGCATCCTGGACTTGCGCGAGCTGACCGCCAAGACCGGCGTCACGGCCGAGGACGTGGCCAAGCGCCTGATCGACTACGGCTTCCACGCCCCCACGCTGTCCTTCCCCGTGGCTGGCACGCTCATGGTGGAGCCCACCGAGTCCGAGGACCTGGGTGAAATCAACCGCTTCATCACGGCCATGGTGAGCATCCGCCACGAGATCGACCAGGTTGCCGAGGGTGCCTTCACACTGGCCGACAGCCCGCTGCGCAACGCACCCCACACGGCGGCCGCCGTGGTCGATTCGAACTGGGAGCGCGGCTACTCGCGCGAACAGGCCGTCTTCCCCGTGGCAGCTCTGCGCCAGGACAAGTACTTCCCGCCAGTGGGCCGCATCGACGGCGCAGCCGGGGACCGCAATCTGGTCTGCTCTTGCCCTCCCATCGAAGACTTCGCCGAAGATTTCGCCAACTAACTCCGCAAAGGAATCACCATGACTGAGAATCACACAGCCCTTTACGGCGAGCACGAAAAAGCCGGCGCGTCCTTCACCGACTTCGGTGGCTGGCAGATGCCCCTGAAGTACTCCTCCGAGCTGGCCGAGCACCACGCCGTGCGCAACGCCGCCGGCCTGTTCGACCTCTCCCACATGGGCGAAGTCTGGGTCAGCGGCCCCGACGCCGCCGCGTTCCTCGACTATGCCCTGGCCGGCAAGCTGTCCGCCGTGGTGGTGGGCAAGGCCAAGTACTCGCTGATCTGCAACGCCGACGGCGGCATCGTCGACGACCTGATCTCCTATCGCCGCGCCGATGACAACTACCTGGTTGTCCCTAACGCTGGCAACGCCGCCACCGTGGCCGGGCTCCTGGCCGAGCGCGCCGCCGGCTTCGACGTCGTCGTCCGCGACGCCTCCAGCGAGACCTCGCTGATCGCCGTCCAGGGCCCCACCGCCGAAGCGATCCTGCTGACCCTCGTGCCGGAGGAGCAGCATGCCCGTGTGACGGAGCTGAAGTACTACGCCGCCGTCGAGGTTTCCATCAACGGCCAGGAGCTACTGCTGGCCCGCACCGGCTACACGGGCGAGGACGGCTTCGAGATCTACATCCCCAACGCCGACGCGGCCGGCCTCTGGCAGGCGCTGCTGGCAAACGGCACGGCCCACGGGCTGATCCCGGCCGGCCTGGCCGCCCGCGACTCCCTGCGCCTGGAAGCCGGCATGCCGCTGTACGGCAACGAGCTTTCGCTCGACGGCCACGCCTACTCGGCCGGACTGGGCCCCGTGGTGTCGCTCGCCAAGGAAAGCGACTTCATCGGCAAGGAGGCACTTGCTGCGATCAAGGCAGCCGGCGAAGGCGCCACCACGGGCCGCAAGCTCGTGGGCCTGAAGGGCCTTGGCCGCCGCTCCGCCCGCGGCCACTACCCGGTCCTGAAGGACGGCGCCGTGATTGGCGAAGTCACCTCCGGCCAGCCCAGCCCCACCCTCGGCTACCCGGTCGCCATGGCCTACGTCGACGTCGCGAATGCCGAAGTTGGCACGCAGCTGGACGTGGACCTGCGCGGCAAGGCCGAGCCCTTCGAGGTTGTCGCCCTGCCGTTCTACAAGCGCCAAAAGTAGTCCCCGCCCGCGCCGGTGGTCGAGCATGTCGAGACCACCGGCTCGGACCGGACCTAGGCGTTAGTGGTGGCGGAGACGGTGTTTCCGTAGGCGACGTAAAGGAGGCCCCCAAGGCCGCCCGCGGCC
>JBAUMA010000381.1:0-6172 GCA_049578485.1 Specibacter sp. | reverse complement strand
TGGGCACGCTCCGTGCCACGCTCCGCAATCAACGAATCCAACGACTCAAGCCATTCAGCCGTCTCTTGCGGATCACGATCAGGCAACTGGTTAGTCAACCCGCTCAGGATATGGGAGTTATTGTCTCCTGCAGCCACGTCCAACAACCTCTCTTAAAAGCAGTGTGGGGCGCCCATTGCTGTGGCCATGGGCATGTACGAACACTCTAGACCGCCGGTACCGGTTGTGCGTAGCTCGCGCCGACGAATGAACGCGCACGGTGCTGCGGCCGGCGTCGGGCCTGAACGGCGCGGTGGCGGGCGGTACATGCACCCGGGCCCGGTCGTCCCAAGGATTCCATGGTGAACAGGGGCGCCAACTCCGGCGGGTCCCGGTAGCGGCCAAGGCACGCCATGACCGGCGGTGACCACGGAACGGCGGATTCGGGGTAACGTAAATCACGTCCCCGTATCGCTGCAGGCGCTGGAAATGGCGGCTGGCCCCCGGGCCTTCGATGAACTGCGGCGCGGTGTAGAGGCACCACGGGCACAAGCCCTAGACTGGGACAGGTAAATCGTAAACCAACGCGAAAGCGTTGAACGCAGGAGGAATCACGTGAGCGACGCCGACGCCGGCACCGTAGCCAAGGTGGCAGGCAATTTGGGGTTCAAGGATGGGGATCTCATCCAGGAACTCGGATACGACGAGGACGTTGATTTTTTGCTTCGTGACAGCATTGAGGACCTGATTGGCTCCGAAATGTTCGACGAGGACGACCACGACGTGGTCGATGCCATCATCTTCTGGTGGCGCAAGGATGACGGGGATCTGGTTGATGCCCTGGTGGATTCACTGACCACTTTGGATGAGGGTGGGATCGTATGGATCCTCACGCCCAAGTCCGGCCGCGACGGCTATGTCCCGCCGGCTGAAATCCAGGAAGCGGCCCCCACTGCGGGCCTGCATGTGACCACCACCGCCGGTGTTTCCACCGATTGGGCCGCCACGCGCCTGGTACCCCGCAAGCGCCAGTAATGAACGACGCCGGCACCCGCCAGGGCGTGCATGTTGGGGACATTGCCCCCGACTTTTCGCTGCCAAACCAGTTTGGTGAGCCGATATCCCTTGGCGGGCTCCGCGGCTCGGCCGTGGTGCTGGTGTTTTACCCGTTCGCGTTCTCCGGCATTTGCACGGGGGAGTTGTGCGAGCTGCGGGACAACTTTGCGGCGTTTGCCGCACCCGATGTGCGCCTGCTGGCCGTTTCCGTGGACAGTAAATACACGCTGCGCGCCTACGCCCAGGCGGAAGCATATTCCTTTGATTTGTTGGCCGACTTTTGGCCGCACGGCGATGTCGCCCGGGCCTACGGCGTCTTTGACGAGAATCGCGGCATGGCCCGGCGGGGCACGTTTGTCATTGACGGCGCCGGCGTCATCAAGGATGTATTTAGTACGCCCACCGGCCAGGCCCGGTCCCTTGAGCGGTACCGGCAGGCGCTGGCGGCCCTGTAGCCATGGACAGCGTCAGGCCCGGAATCGGCCAAACAGGTTTTGTGCGCCAGGGTTTTGCCGCGTCCGCCACATCCGGTTCTGTCGGAGTGTCTGCACTGGATGCTGCCGGGTTGGCCATGCTCGATGAGATTGCCTCCGTCCTTGGCCGCGGACGTTTTGCCCTGCTGACGGGCGCAGGCCTGAGCACCGATTCGGGTATCCCCGACTACCGTGGCCCCGATGCTGTTCCCCGCACCCCGCTGACCTACCAGGAATTCGTGGGGGATTCATTGCTGAGGCGGCGGTATTGGGCAAGGAACCACATCGGCTGGGCCCACATGCACCGAGCCGAACCCAATGCCGGGCACTATGCCGCGGCCACCCTTGAACGCGCCGGTTGGCTCAGCGGCATCGTGACGCAAAATGTGGACAGGCTCCACGAGGACGCCGGGGCGCGCAACGTGGTGGATTTACATGGCCGCTTTGACAGGGTTGCCTGCCTGCAGTGCGGGGAGGTGTACTCGCGTGACTTCATCGCCACCGTCCTGGGCGAATTGAACCCCGGGTTTCTTCAGAAAGTTGCGGCGGCTGGGGGAGCCGGCAGTGCCCCGGATGCGGACGCCGACCTTGACAGTGAGGCCCTGATTGGCACTTTCCGGGTGGCATCCTGCCCGCTGTGCGGAGGCATGCTGAAACCGGACTTTGTGTTCTTTGGCGAAAACGTGCCCAAGGACCGGGTGGAGCGCTCCTACTCAATGGTCGATGAAGCGGCAGCGCTGCTGGTGGCCGGGTCGTCGCTGACGGTCATGAGCGGGCTGCGCTTTGTCCGCAAGGCCGCCAAGGACGGCAAGCCCGTGGTCATCATCAACCGTGGCGACACACGCGGGGATCCCTTGGCCACCCACAAGCTCGAGGCCGGTGTGGGGGAGTCGCTGGAGCACCTGGCCGGGGTGCTGGGCCGCCGATTGGCGTAATCGGCAAACCATCCTGTACAGTAGTTTCTCGTTGGTCAGGCCAACAAGCGCAAGCTTGGAAGCCAAAACCAGTGGAATGGGTCTTTAGCTCAGCTGGTAGAGCGCCACGTTTACACCGTGGATGTCATCGGTTCGATCCCGGTAGGACCCACCCTAAGAAAACCCCGCGGAATCAAGGAAACAGCCTTGACTCCGCGGGGTTTTTTCTTTGCCGAACGCACTACAACCTGGGGGACGTATGAATGGGATTTCCTTTACCGCCATCGACTTTGAAACGGCCAACAACTTCCGTGCCTCGGCGTGCGCCGTCGGCATGACCAAGGTGCGCGCCGGCCAGGTGGTGGAACAGGCGTCGTGGCTGATCAAGCCGCTGCCCGGCTACGCGGAGTTCGCACCCGTCAATGTAGGCATCCATGGCATTACCGCTGCCCGGGTGGGCGGCATGCCCGATTGGCGAGGGATTTACGGGCCGATGATGGACTTCATTGGCGCCGACGCACTGGTGGGGCACAACGTCAGTTTTGAGCGCTCCGTCATCTCCAAGGCCAATGAAGCGTGCGGCCTGCCCATGCCCTCCGTGGACTTTCACTGCACCCTCGTGTTGGCCAAGAAACACCTCCAGTTGCCCCACTACACACTTTCCGATGTGGTCGGTGCCCTGGAGTTGCCGGCCTTCAACCATCACGACGCCGGGGACGACGCGAAAGCCAGCGCGCTGATCGCCATAGAACTGGCACGGCGCAGTGGCGCAGCCTCCCTGGCGGCCCTGTGGCCGGCCCCGGTAGCGAAGAAGGCTTCGGGTTCGGCCAACTTCTACGCCTCCGGCTACACGCGACGCCTTGCCGAACTGCCCCCGGCCAATAGCTCGGCCAATCCTTACGGCCCCCTCTTTGGCCAGACCATCGTCTTTAGCGGTGATCTCGCCGCCATGACCCGGCCGGATGCGCAGGATGCCGCGGCGGCCAGGGGTGCAGCCATTGCCAACAACACCACCAAGAAGGTGACTTTGGTGGTGTCTGCGGAGCAGGGGGTCTCCAGGGGACCGGCCAGTGCAAAGGTGAAGCGGGCGCGGGAACTTGCCGCCGGCGGCCAGAACATAAGGGTCATCGACGAGCAGCAGTTCCTGCGGCTTCTGGCGTGTAGATAGGGCCCGGTCCCCGGGCTGCGCAATTCAGTCTGCGGACATGTCCGCATGCGCCGTTAGATTACGCCGCGTGACGCACCCCACCGTGTCCGGGGCGACGGGTAACGCCGAGCCTGTGTCCTGAGTCGCTTGTCGGAGCCTGTCCGTAGGGTGCAGGCATGAGGTCTTTGAAGGAACATGTTCTTGTCCGCACCACGCCGGCGGGCCGGCCATTGTTGGTGGAGCGCGATGGCCGTCAATGGGTTGTGGCCGAGGAACCCCTGCGTTGGTTTGAACGCACCAACTGGTGGGAGGGCAACGCCAGAATGCCTCGCGGCCGGGGCCGCGTCGATGTTGAAGTGTGGCGGGTCCAGGCCCGGTTGGGGGCGAATCCGCGCAGTGAACTGGCCACGTTGGACCTAGAACGTGATCAGCAAGGCGGCGGTTGGCGCCTGCGCCAACCCGGTTTCGTGTGACGGACTTCGTTGAGGTCAGACCCTCGAGGCGGTCCACAGCCGGTTAAAGTGAAAGGCTCCCCGCCACAGCTATTGGGGGACGCTGTGGTGGGGAGCCAGTGCTAAAAATATATCCGGTGCCGGCCGCAGATGCAAACTGACATGCCGGATTTCACGATTGGTTCACGGGTGGCGGCAAATTGCCGTTTTAACGTGGAGGACCTTCCACTGTGGCTATTGGGGGACGCCACAGTGGAAGGTCTGGAAATGAATATACATGCATTGACGTCCGCGCACAAGACCGGACGTTCTACCTCCTGAGATGGCCAGTATGATGGAGTGTGTTCACTGCAATGAACTCGTGGTTGCGGTGTGCCACACAGGTTTCGGGTGGGTCCCGAGGCCTTCCGCTTTCGGTGTTTAGGACTGCAGATGAGTGAAGTTCAGGTCAAGCCACAGGCAAGCAAGGACTCCCGCGCCCATGCCTCACCGGCGCCGGCCGTGACGCGCGCTGCGGCCGTGCTCAACGCCCTGGCGGAATCGACGTCGGGGCGATTGACGCTCAGTGACTTGGCCCGCGAGTTGGGCATCCCCAAATCCTCGACCTCCAACCTTTTGCAGGCATTGGAGGATGCGGAACTGATCAGCAGGCTTGGCTCCGACTATGCCTTGGGTGTGAAGCTGGTCGAACTTGGTGCCGCCTATTTGAGCCGCCGGGATGAAGTCCGCGAATTTTACCGGTTCTGTGAGCAGGCCCCCACGCTCAAGGGCGAAACCGTGCGCATTGCCATGCTTGACGGTGCAAACGTCATCTACCTGGCCCGCTATGAGGGTCATCCGGCTGTCCGGCTGACGTCCAACATTGGTGACAAGATGCCGGTTTCCCTCTGCGGCGTCGGCAAGGCGCTCATCGCCCGGCTCCACGACCATGACCTTGAGGAGATGTTCCCCGACGCGGCGCCGCTGCCCGTCATGACGCCCAGGTCGCTGCAAACCGGCGTCGAGCTCAAGGCCGAAATCGCCCGCATTCGCGAGCAGGGCTACGCCTTGGAGGACGAGGAGTCGACACTTGGCGTGGTCTGCCTAGGGGTTGCCGTGCCAACGCGGGGGGCGCATGGACCCAGCCTGGGCGTGTCCGTAACGGCGCTGAAGGCAACCTTCACCCCGGAATTGCGCGATGCCATGGTTGGAGAACTGAAGGAATTGGCCAGAACTTTGGGCAATCCCATGGGATAGCAGCTTCGGTTACGAAACCTCTTGGCGACTTGTTCACTATGATGTACGCTGTTCAGTATAGTGATCGAGCTCATAGCTCGTTGTCGCCTGTCCAGGCCAACGGTGGTCTGGGATGTTTCAAGGGAGAACCAAGTGACTACACAGCCTCTACGCCCCACGGCTCCGGTTGCGGACCAGGATTCCGTTCCCGTGGATCCGGAACAGCTCCGCCGTGCCACGCTTGCCAGCTCGGTTGGCTCGGCGCTTGAGTATTACGACTTCTACATCTACGGCTTGGCCTCGGCGCTGATCTTCAGCCCGCTCTTCTTTTCCCCGCTTGGCCCCACTGGTGGGCTGATCGCCTCCTTTGCCACTTTTGGTGTTGGCTTTGCCGCCCGCCCCTTCGGTGGATTGATCTTTGGCTACATCGGGGACCGCTTCGGCCGCAAACATGTCCTGTTGCTGACCATCGGACTGATGGGTACGGCGTCGTTCTGCATTGGCCTGCTCCCCACCCACTCCCAAGCCGGGATGCTGGGCGCGGTGTTGCTGGTGATCCTGCGCATCCTCCAGGGTTTGGGCGCCGGAGCCGAGCAAGCCGGCGCCACCACACTTATTTCGGAGGTGGCCCCGCGCAAGCGCCGCGGCTTCTTCGCCGCACTGCCGTTTGTGGGCATCCAGGTAGGCACGCTGCTGGGCGCAGGCACATTCGCGCTCCTGGGCAAGGCGAACCCCGACGTTCTTGAAGGCTGGCTGTGGCGCGTGCCGTTTTTGGCCAGTGCCGTCCTGGTAGGCGTCGCCATCTACATTCGGCTGAAGCTGAAGGAAACCCCGGTCTTCCAGGAGCTGGAAAAGCACAAGAATGTCAACAAGAACCCGTTGGGCGTCCTGTGGCGCACGTCCAAGAAGAACGTGCTGATCGGCATTGGCCTGCGC